>NZ_JOGH01000011.1:0-164009 GCF_000721345.1 Kitasatospora sp. NRRL B-11411
CACCGCCACCACCACTGCTACACGCAGTGAGCACCACCATGGAAGCGGCCGCGACGGCCGGCCATCCTCTGCGCATCTCGCTCATCCTTCACGCTGATCTTCATTGGCTCGTGGAAGCAGCGACCGGTGACCGCAGGCGGCGCTCCGGGCTGTTGGACGCTTAACGTAGACGTCACATCCCGGCCATGTCCATAGACCGGTCAACACTGAAATACAGCGGTTTTGAAGGCATAAGGCGCTACAGAACTAAAACTTTACTTAACTTGATGACGGATTAGTCTCGTTACCGGACTGCGACCGCGCACCACTGGACAACGTTGTCAAAGCAAGCCAGAATCCACCCCGAGGCTAGTAACACTGCGTCACGGCCCCGAGCGGCCCCGAGCGATCCCGGGCGCGCAAAAGCCGCGGTCCCGCCCCCGGACGGACAGGGGCGGGACCGCGGCCGGGGGTGTGTCAGACCGTCCGGGTGAGGCGGTCGGCGAGGAGCTTGGCGAAGCGGGCCGGGTCGGCGAGGTCGCCGCCCTCGGCCAGCAGGGCGGTGCCGTAGAGGAGTTCGGCGCTCTCGGTGAGCGAGGGGTCCTCGGGGCGCTCCTCGTGGGCGGTGCGCAGGGCGGCGACCAGCGGGTGGTCGGGGTTGAGTTCGAGGATGCGGCGGGCGGGCGGGACGTCCTGGCCCATCGCCCGGTACATCTTCTCCAGGGTCGGGGTCAGGCCGTCGGCGTCGCTGACCAGGCAGGCCGGCGAGTTGGTCAGCCGGGTGGTGAGGCGGACGTCCTTGACGTCGGCGAGCGCCCCGCCCAGCCAGCCCAGCAGCGGCGCGTAGGAGCCGGCGTGCTCCGCGGGGACGTCCTCGGCGGGGAGGTCGACGGCGCCGCGGGCGACCGAGGCGAACTCCTTGCCCTCGTACGGGGGGACGCCCTCGACCCAGATCTCGTCCACCGGGTCGGTGAGCAGCAGCACCTCGTAGCCCTTGGCCCGGAACGCCTCCAGGTGCGGGGAGTTCTCGACCTGGGCGCGGCTCTCGCCGGTCATGTAGTAGATCTTGTCCTGGCCGTCCTGCATCCGGGCCAGGTAGTCGGCCAGCGAGGTCGGCTCCTCGCCCGCGGTGCTGGCGAAGGAGGCGACGTCGAGGATCGCCTTGCGGTCCTCGGCCGGGTCGAGCAGGCCCTCCTTGACGGCGGGGCCGAACTCCCGCCAGAAGGTGCGGTACTTGTCCGCGTCGCCGGTCATCATCTCCTTGACCGTGGCCATCACCTTCTTGGCCAGGCGGCGGCGGATCAGCTGGATGTGCCGGTCCTGCTGGAGGATCTCGCGGGAGATGTTCAGCGAGAGGTCGGCGGCGTCCACCACGCCCTTGACGAAGCGCAGGTGGTCGGGGAGCAGCTCGCGGCTGTCCTCCATGATGAACACCCGCTTGACGTACAGCTGGACGCCGTGGCGGCCGTCGCGCTGGAACAGGTCGTGCGGGCGGCGGGCCGGGATGAACAGCAGCGCCTCGTACTCGAAGGTGCCCTCGGCCCGCAGGCTGACGGTCTCCAGCGGGTCGGTCCAGTCGTGCGCGATGTGCCGGTAGAACTCCCGGTACTCCTCGTCCGCGACCTCGGCGCGCGGGCGGGCCCAGAGCGCCTTCATCGAGTTGAGGGTCAGCTCGCCGGCGCCGTCCGGTCCGGCGGTGCGGATCGGGAAGGCGATGAAGTCGGAGTAGCGCTTGACGATCCGCCGGATCGTCGCGGTGTCGGTGTAGTCGTGCAGGCCGTCCTCGCCGTCCTCGGGGCGCAGGTGGACGGTGACCGCGGTGCCCTCGGGGGCGTCCTCGACGGTCTCGACGGTGTAGGTGCCCTCGCCGGCCGACTCCCAGCGGGTGCCGGTGGGCTCGCCGGCCTTGCGGGTCAGCAGGGTGACCTTGTCGGCCACCATGAAGGTCGAGTAGAAGCCGACGCCGAACTGGCCGATCAGCTCGGCGGGTTCCTTGCTCTCGCGCAGCCGGCGCAGGGTCTCGGCGGTGCCGGAGCGGGCGATGGTGCCGATCAGCGCGACGACCTCGTCGCGGGTCATGCCGATGCCGTTGTCCCGGACGGTCAGCGTGCGGGCCTCCGGGTCGGTGTCGACGGAGATGTGCAGGTCGTCGGCGCGCAGCCGCTCCTCGGTGAGGCCGGCCAGCCGCCGCTTGTCCAGGGCGTCCGACGCGTTGGAGATCAGCTCGCGCAGGAAGACGTCCTTGTTCGAGTAGATCGAGTGGACCATCAGCTGCAGCAGTTGCCGTGCCTCGGCCTGGAACTCCAGCGTCTCGGTGCTCATGGGATCCTTTTCGCTCGGGGTGACGGTGCGGGTACGGGAGCACGCGCTCCGTGGCAATCTGGCACACCGGCGGCGGCCCGGACAAACGCCGACGGAGGAGCGCCGCCCCCGGGCCCGGTCCGGCCCGGCCGTGCCGGACGGGGCCTACCCGGACCGCCGGCGCGCGAGGTGGACGACGATGTCGGCGGTGATCCCGACCGTCTCCGGCAGGACGCCCGCGACCGCGTCGTACGCCTGCTGCCGCCCGGGCTCCGGCAGTTGGAGGTACGCCGAGACGGTCGACAGGTAGCCGAGGTAGTCGCGGGCGCTCATCGTCAGGCGCCGCTCGACGACGGCCTGCCGGACGTCGGCGAACAGCGGGGACCGCTGCAGCTCCGTCCCCGGCCACTGCAGTGGCGCGCCGGGAGCGGTCCCGTCGGGGGACGGCACGTCGTCGTTCGCCAGGAACGGCGCCCGGGCCGCGCGCACCGACTCCTCGACGGCCGGGTCGGCCAGTTGGACCGGGCCGCCGAACGAGGCGAATACGCCGCCCGGTTCCAGCAGCGCGGCCACCCTCGGCCACCGCCCCTCCGGGCGGGTCCAGTGCAGGGCCGCCGCCGCGTACACCAGGTCGTGGGGCCCGCACGGCCGCAGGTCCTCGAACGCGGCCCGCACGGTCGTCACGTGCGCGGGCGCGGTCCTGCCCAGTTCGGCCAGCATGGCGGCGTCGGGCTCCGTCGCCGTGACCGCGACCCCGCGCCCGGCGAACAGCCGGGTCGCCTTGCCCGTCCCCGCCCCGATCTCCAGCGCCGTCCGGACCGGCCGGCCCGCGTACGCCGCCACCAGGTCGAAGAGCTCTTCGGGGTACCCCGGCCGGAACCTCTCGTAGGCCTGCGCGATCGCGCCGAAACTCAGTGCACGGGTGGACATGCCGAGCATCCTGGCACGACCGGAGCGGACCGCGCCCGGCATTGACCCGGCGGCGCGGCCCTCCCCGGAACAGCGGCGCCGGGCCCGGGCCCGGAGGACGGCCGGAGCCGGGCCCGGCGGTCAGGCGTGGACGACCGGGGGACGGGCCCGGCGGTCAGGCGTGGGCGGCCGCGCACTCCGGGTGGCCCCAGCTGCCGCCGACCTTGCCGATCGTCTCGCCCTTGCCGTAGGAGCGCCCGCACGGGCAGCGGCCGGGGAACTTCGCGGCCAGCGTCCGGCCACCGCCGCCGCCCGAACTCCGCCTGGCCGCACCGCCGTTGGTCCCTCCGGAGGCGCTGCCGGACGACGTGGAGGAGCCGGACGCGGACGCGGTGCGGCGGGCGCGCGGGGCCGGGGCGGTCACCGGGTCGGGCACCGGCAGGTCGGCGGCGGTGCCGGCGGCGGCCTGCTGGGTGCGGGCGGCGTCGCTGGCGGCCTTGTCGGCGATGGCATTCAGCGGGTCGCCGTCCACCTGGTGGGCGGGCACGTAGACGAACGCGACGTCCCGGTCGGTGAGCAGCGCGTCGATCCGCTGGATCAGCTCCTGGTTGGCGACCGGCTTGCCCGCGGCGGTCTTCCAGCCGTTGCGCTTCCAGCCGTGCAGCCACTTGGTGACCGCGTCCCGGGTGTAGGTGCTGTCCAGCCGGACCTCCAGCGGCAGCGCCGGGTCGGTGGCCTCCAGTAGCCGTTGCAGGGCCGTCAACTCCCCGACGTTGTTGGTGTTCCGGCCCAGCGGACCGGCCTCCCAGCGCTGCGGGGCGCCGTTCCCGTCGGCGACCACGAAGGCCCACCCGGCCGGACCCGGATTGCCCTTGGCCGCTCCGTCGCAGGCGGCGATGACTCGTTCAACCATCCCCCGATCATGCCAGCCCCCGCCCACGACCCCCGACCGGCGGCCGCGGCGACCGCTACGACGGCCGCTGCGACGACAGGTCGGCCGGCAGGTCGGAGGCGTCCCGGTGCCGGGCGCTGCCCCACTCCCACAGGCTGTGCACCACCGGCTCCAGTGCCCGGCCCCGCGCGGTGAGCGTGTAGCCGACCCGCGGGGGCCAGCCGGGGGTGCGGTGGCGTTCGAGCACGCCCGCGCCGGTCAGCTGGGCCAGCCGCTCGGAGAGGACCTTGTCCGAGAGCGCGGGCAGCGCGGCGGACAGCTCCGAGTAGCCGGCCCGGCCGCGCCGCAGGAACTCGCGGAGCACCAGCGGCGTCCAGCGGCCTGCCAGTACCGCGAGCGTGACGTCCACCGGGCAGGACGCCCCGGCCGGGCCCGGTGGGACGAGTTCCTCCGGCGGACAGGGGGCCAGCGGCCCGGGCCCGTCCGGTGGTGCGTGCCCAACCGTTTGGTGAGTCACGGCGGCCCTCCCTAACGTCCCTCGGGCAACGTCCTGCCGGGCGGCGGCTCCCGCCGCCGTGCCCGTCCGTCCCGCGTCCCCCGGGGGTCCTCGTGCGTGTCCACCACCTGAACTGCGGTTCGCTCCGGAAGGTTCCCCCGCTCGGCGGGGCGGCGGGCGGGCCGCGGGCCGCCGTGTGCCACTGCCTGCTGGTGGAGACCGACGCGGACGGGCTGCTGCTGGTCGACACCGGCCTCGGCACCGCCGACCGGCAGGACCCCGAGGGGCGGCTGGGCGCCGACTGGACGGCCTACGCCCGGCCCTCCCGGGACGCCGGGGAGAGCGCGCTGCGGCAACTGGCCCGGCTCGGCCACGACCCGCGGGACGTCCGGCACGTCGTGCTCACCCACCTGCACCGCGACCACACCGGCGGGCTGCCGGACTTCCCCCGGGCCCGGGTGCACGTCCACCCCGCCGAGTACCGGGCCGCCACCGACCCGGCCGACCCGCACCACCGGCACACCCTCGACCGCTTCGTGCCCGCGCACCGGGCGCACGGCCCGCTGCTGGCGCCCGCCGTCGCCGACCCGCAGGAGCGGTGGTTCGACTTCCCCGGGGTGGCCCGGATCCCGGGCCTGGCCGGCGAGTTGCTGCTGGTCCCGCTGCCGGGCCACTCGGCGGGCCACGCGGGCGTCGCCGTCCGCACCGACGACGGCCGGTGGCTGCTGCACGCGGGCGACGCGTACATGTACCACGGCGAGATCGAGCGGACCCCGCCGCTGGCCCACCCCTCCTTCGCCCCGGTCCAGGACGGCGCGCAGACCGACGCCTCGGCCCGGCTCGCCGCCCTGGAACGGCTGCGCGCCCTGCGCCGCGACCACGGCGACCGGGTCGCCGTGGTCAGTGCGCACGACCCCTGGGAGTTCGCCCGCCTCTCCTCCTGAACTCCGCCGGCCCGGAACGGAGTTCAGGAGTCGGTGCGGCGGCGCAGGAAGCCGGTGGCGAGGACGCCCACCAGTACCAGGGCCGCGTTGACCAGGACGGCGAGCGCGACGCCGTCCAGTACCGCCGGGGCGGACGGGTGGGCGCCGGCCCGGGCGGCCACGATCGCGCTCATCACCGGGGTGCCCATGGTGATGCCGATCTGCTGGGTCATGGTGGCCAGGCCGGTGGCCAGGCCCTGCTCGCGGTCGGGCAGGCCGGAGGTCGCGGTGACCATGAAGCCGACGATCACGAACATGTTGCCGACGCCGCCGACGAAGGTCGCCGCCAGCAGCAGCCCCAGCGAGGAGTGGCCCTGGCCGAGCAGCAGCAGGGCGGCGGTCGCCGCGGCCTGCACCAGGCCGCCGGTCACCAGGGTGGTGCGGGTGCCGGTGGCGGCGATCAGCCGGGCGGCGGTGGCGCCGCCGAGCACGGTGCCCAGGCCCAGGACGCCGAAGGACAGGCCCGCCGCGAGGGCCGAGAAGTCCAGCACCTCCTGCAGGTAGAGGGTCAGCAGGAAGACCAGCGAGGTCTCGGTCAGGAAGGCGATCAGCCCGGCCAGGTTGCCCCACACCACGCTGCGCCGCCGCAGCACCGACAGCGGCACCAGCGGCGCCGCCGCCCGGCGCTCCACCGCCCCGAACACCAGCAGCAGCACGGCGCCCAGGGCCAGCGCGCCCAGCGCGAGCGGGTCGGCCCAGCCGGCCAGCCCGGCCCGGGTCAGGCCGTAGACCAGGGCGAGCAGGCCCAGGGTGACGGAGAGCGCGCCGGGCAGGTCCAGCTTCGGGCGGACGTCCGGGCGGCTCTCCCGGATCACCCCCGGGGCGGCCAGCAGCACCCCGAGCGCCACCGGCACGTTGACGAAGAACGCCCAGCGCCAGGACAGCAGGTCGGTGAGCACCCCGCCGAGGACCGCGCCCGCGGTGAACCCCGCCGACATCAGCGCCCCGTTCAGGCCCAGTGCCCGCTCGCGCAGCGGCCCCTCCGGGAACGAGGTGGTCAGCAGCGCCAGCCCCGCCGGGGTGACCGCCGCCGTGGCCAGGCCCTGCGCGACCCGGGCCGCGATCAGCACCCCCGGGCCGGTGGCCAGGCCGCCCACCAGCGAGGACACCCCCAGCACGGCCAGGCCGGCCAGGAACAGCCGCCGCCGGCCGAACAGGTCGGCGACCCGCCCGAACAGCAGCGTGAACCCGGCCGCGGACAGCGCGAACGCCGTCCCGATCCACTGCAGTTCGCCCAGCGGGAAGCCGAGGCCCGCGCCGATCGCGGGCAGTGCCACGTTCAGGATCGAGAAGTCCACCGCCAGCATGAACTGGGCGACCAGCAGGACCAGCAGGACGATTCGCTGACGACTCGTCAGTTTCCTTGCAGTGGTTGGTGATTGGAGTTTCGTCGCTTCGGCCGTCGCCATGGCGGGCCTCCCTCTCGTCGGGTTCTGCGGTGACGAGAAGGAGCCTGCACCGGCCCGGACGGCCCACCCAGACCCCTGCGGAAGGTAGCACCGGCAGGGATACCCGGCGGCGGTCACACCGGCGCCCCGCCCGGGCAGACTGGACGGCATGGAGACCACGACCGCACTCGGCGAGTTCCTGCGCACCCGGCGCGCCCAACTGCGCCCCGAGGACGCGGGGCTCACCCCGTACCCGGGGCGCCGGCGGGTGCCCGGGCTGCGCCGCGAGGAGCTCGCCCTGCTCGCCGGGGTCAGCGCCACCTACTACACCCGGCTCGAACAGGGCCACAGCGCCAACGCCTCCGACGGCGTCCTCGACGCCCTCGCCCGCGCCCTGCGGCTGACCGGCGACGAACGCGCCCACCTCTACGACCTGGCCCGCCCCGCCCGCCCCGGCCGCGCCCCGCAGCACCGGCCCGCCAGGGCCCGGCCCGCGACCAGGCAGCTGATCGACGCGATGCCGCAGGTGCCCGCCGCGGTGCTGGACCGCGGCAACGACGTACTGGCCTGGAACGCCCTCGGCCACGCCCTGCTGGCCGGCCACCTCGACCCGACCGCCCCCGACCGGCCCGCCGACCGCCCCAACCTGACCAGGCTGCTCTTCCTCGACCCGCACACCCGCGAACTGCACGCCCGCTGGGAGGAGGACGCCAGGACCGCCGTCGCCGCGCTCCGGCTCGCCGTCGGCCGCTACCCGGAAGACCGCCGGCTCGCCCAACTGGTCGGCCAACTCGCCATCCAGAGCCCGGAGTTCGCCGCGATGTGGGCCCGCCACCCGGTCCGCGACTGCGCCGTCGGCAGCAAGTCCTTCCGGCACCCGCTGGTCGGCCCGCTGGAGCTCCAGTTCGAGAGCCTCCCGCTCTCCGACGGCACCACCCACCGCCTCCTGCTGTACAGCGCCGCCCCCGCCAGCCCGTCCGCCGCCGCCCTCGCCCTGCTCACGGGGACGCTCGGGACGGGGACATTCGAGACGGGAACGCTCGGCGCGGGAACGCTCGGCGCAGGGACGCTCGGGACGGAGCGGGCGGCAGAAATCCCGGTCGGCCGGGAGTAGCGGAAACCGCGACGGCGGCCGTTCCCCGGGTGGGGCGGCCGCCGTCGGCGGTGCGGCGGGAGGGTCAGCCGATCCAGCCGTGGCTCTTGGCGAGCTGCAGCATGGCCGAGCGGACCTGGAGGATCTGGGTGCCGGTCAGCGAGGGGGCCGACTCGAGGAGGGCCTCGGTGACGTCGTCGAGGTAGTCGTCGGCGGCGAGCTGCTCGTCGTCGTCCACGGCGGTGCGCACCACGCGGTCGGCGGACGGGCCGGCCGGGGCGTTCAGTTCCGCGCCCGGGGCGAGCTGGACCGAGGAGGCCTTGGGACCGCGGTCGCCGTCCTCGATCTCGAAGACCACCGCCAGGCCCGTGCGAATGTAGGACTCCGGGATCAGCAGGTCGTTGACGTGCAGGAACACGTCCTCCCCGCCCTTGTCCGGAGCGATGAACCCGTAACCCCGCGAACTGTCGAACCGCACCACGCGACCGGCAACCATGCCAACCCCCAAAAAAACACCTTCCGGGCCCCTTGCCCGCAACCTGGGCCCGAGAATAGCCCTGTCCGCGCGGGCAAGGCGAACCCGCCGTTCGGAAGCCGGCAAGCGCGGTGTCACCGCCCGGCCGCCGGGGCAGCACCCCGCGCGGGTGCCACCTTCACCGGTGCACGTGCTTCACCGGTGCGCGTGCGATGACGGTGCGCGTGCGATGACGGTGGTGGTGGCAGCACCCCGTGCGGTCGCCGCAGCGCGGCAGCGGTCGTCACTCGCCCTGTCCGGCGCTGCCCACCGGGCCGATCTCCACCGGGTCGCCGCTGCCGTCCCCGGCGGGCAGCGAACCGGCGCCCGGCCAGGGCAGGGTGACCGAGTGGGTCTCGTCCGGCGGGGTCACGACCAGGCCGGTGATCCGGACGCCGGTGCCGCCCGTGTTGTTGGGCGGGTAGCTGATGCCGAAGTACGTCGACTTGCCGGCCTTCAGGACCGTCGACACGACCGGCTCGCCGGAGCGCTGCGCGGACAGCGTGCCCTCCCTGGCCTGCAGGTCGACGCCCGCGTACCCGGAGATCGTGCAGTCCTTGCCGCTGTGGTTCTTCAGTTCGACCACCACGGTGTTCTTGGCGTCGCCGGTGATGGTGTGGTCCGCGGCGGTGACGGTCAGGTCCGCGGTCAGGCACTTGGCGGCCTTCCCGGCCGCCGTACCGCCCGTCGTCGCGCCGGTCGACGTCGTACCGCCCTTCGGCGTGCCGCCCTTGCTCTGGCCCGCGCTCGGGGTGGCGACGGGTGCGACCGGGGCGGGGGTGGAGGTGGAGGTGGCCGCGGTGGTCGGGGCGGCCTGCGTACCGGTGTCCGTGCCGTCGTCCTGGCAGGCCGTGAGCGTGAGGGCGGCCGCGACGGTCAGGGTGGCGAAGGCGAGCTTGCGGACGCGCATGGCGGTCTCCTCGGGATGGGGCGGTGGTACCGGCTGGTCTACACAGCTCAGGACCCCCCGCCGTCCCGAACCGTTGCGCCCGCGCCGCCACCAGGACAGTGCTGTGACACACCCGCCCGCGAACCCCCACCACTCCGGCCGGCGCCACCCCCCTGACCTGCACCGATCCCATCCCGCGCCCCGCCCCGTCCCCCCTCCGGCCCCGCTGCGCCCGCCGGTACGGACCCGTGACCGGAAGGCACTTGACCCTGCAACAGTTGACTCCGGAACAGCTGACGCCAGGTCATCGGGCCGTCGGGCCGTCGGGCCGTCGGATCGGGCCGGGCAGGAGCTACGGCGCCCTCCCCCGGAAGGGGCGGTCCGCCCCGGAAGGGCTTCAGTCCTCGCGGGGGGCGCTCATGTCGCCGGTGGCGGGGATGCCCTCGGCGAGGCCGTAGCGCAGCAGGACGGTGCCGCGGGGGCTGGCGGCGGGCGGTTCGAGCAGGGTGACGTTGGTGGGGACGGCTCCCCCGTCGAAGACCTTCTTGCCGGTGCCCAGGACGATCGGGTGGACCCACAGGTCGAGGCGGTCGTAGAGCTTCTCCCGCAGCAGGGTCTGCACCAGATCGAGGCTGCCGACCACCGTCACCTGCTGGTGCCGCTCGCGCAGTTCGCGCACCGCGGCGGGCAGGTCCGGCCCGAGCAGCTCGGACCCGGCCCAGGTCAGCTCGGGCTTGCCGCGGGAGGCGACGTACTTCGGGATGCGGTTGAAGAGCTCCGCGAAGGGGTTGTCCCCGGCCTGCGGCCAGTAGGCGGCGAAGATGTCGTAGGTGCGGCGGCCGAGCAGCAGCGCGTCGGTGCCCTCGTAGGCGGCGTCGACCTGCGCGCCGGAGACGTCGTCGATCAGCGGGGCCTGCCAGCCGCCGAAGGCGAAGCCCGTCGGGTCCTCCTCGGGTCCGCCGGGCGCCTGGCCGACCAGGTCGAGGGTGGTGAACAGTTCGATGTGGACGAAGCCCATGGCGTGCTCCCGGGGAAGTGGGTCGGTGGTCCGGTCATGAGTGCAGACGGACCGGGACGGGCGAACTCATCGCTCCCCCGCCCGCGAATCCTCCGCGCCCGCGAATCCTCCGTGTCCACGGATCCTCCGCGCCCGCGAATCCTCCGCGCCCCGGTGCCCCGCACTCCGATCCTCCGGCCCGCAGGCCGGTCCGCGCACGCCCCGGCGCCCACCACCATCCGGGCCGGTCCGGTTCAGTCCGCTGCGCGGACGTCCTCGACCGCCTCCCGCACCCCGGGGTCCGGGTCGGCCGCGAGGGCGTCCAGCAGGTCGGCGGTGCCGGGAGTGGACCAGCGGGCGACCGCCCACACCAGCTCCCGGCGGACCCGGGGATCGGGGTGGGCGGCCAGCGGGGCCAGCGCCGGGACCGGTCCGCGGCGGCGCGTCCCGAACCAGTGCAGCGCGTCGAGCAGCGCCCGCGGGTCGCCCGGGTCCCCGGCCGCCGCGATCCGGCCGAGCAGCACCGGGACGGGCGGCGGCGGCCCGTCCAGCGGGTGCGGCAGCCGCTCGCGCAGCCGGCGCCCGCCGTACTCGCCGCGCACCCGGCAGCCGAAGCAGGTGCAGGGGCGGGTGCCGTGCGAGCCCGGCCAGTAGCGCCAGCCGGTGACCTGCGGGGCGCTGCGGATCCGGTGCACCTCGCCGGGCCGCACCGCCCGCGGCACGAACACCTCCCAGCCCTGCGGATCGTCCCGCCCCGCGATCAGCCGCACCGCCTCGACGGCCGACACCGGCCGGTGCCCGTCCCGCCGCCGCCCCGCGTAGTGCCCGGCCAGCACCGGCTGCCCGTCGTCCAACCGCACCTGCACCGCCACCATCCCGCCCCGGGTGCCGCGCCGCGCCAGTTCGCGCAGCCACTGGTGCGTCAGCGTGTACGAGGGCAGCACCGGGAAGCAGTACACCCCGCGCTCCCCGCCCGGCCCCCGGCTGTCCGCCCGGATCCCGGAACGCCGGATGCGCGCCGCGTCGGCCGCCGAGGTCAGGTGCACGAACATCGCCATGACCGAGCATGCTACGAGCCGGTAGCCTTCCGGGCTCGGACTTTTTCGGCGCACGGACGGGGAGCGGGCATGGGCGGGGACGGGTTGTCGTTGGAGCGCGGGCTGTCGCTGGAGGACGGGCGCGAGGTGGTGCTGCGCCTACCGGACGGGGCGGTGTCGGCGGCGGCGGGGGCGCCCGTGGTGCTGCTGCTGCAGCCGTTCGGGGCGTGGGACCGGGACGCCTCGCTGCCCGCCGAGGTGTCGGGGAACGGGCCGGTGCGGCTGTTCGCCGACCTGGGGGCGGCGCTGGCCGGGGCCGGGTACGCGGCGGCCTCGTTCGACACCAGGTTCGTCACCGAGGACCGCCGCGGCGGGGCGGGCTCGCCCCGGTTCACCTTCACCGGCCTGGTGGACGACGCGGTCCGGGCGGTGGAACTGCTGCGGGCGCACCCCGGGGTGGACGGCGGGCGGGTGGTGCTGCTGGGCGTGTCGATGGGGACGGACGTCGCGCTGGCCGCGGCCGAACGGCTGGGCGGCGAGACCCTGGCGGTGCTGGTCGCGCCGTGCTCCGAGGCCCGCCCGGTGCTCCAGCGCCACCTGGGCCTGGACCGGCGGCTGGAGTGGCTGCTGGCCGGCGGCTTCACCGGCCCGGACGGCACCGTCGACCTGGCCGCCGCGCGGCGCGACGTGCCGGGGCGCAGCGGCTGGTGGGAGGAGTTCGACCTGCCGGAGCGCCTCGGGTCCCGCGTCGACCCCGAGGTGCTGCACGCCGAGCTGGCCTGGGAGTACGACGCGTGGGAGCGCGGGGCGCTGGACGGCGCCGACGACTCGGCCCCCGCCTCGTTCTGGCGGGACTGGTACGCCCAGCCCGCCCCGTACCGCCGGCTGGCCGGGCTGCGCGGCCGGGTCGCGGTGCACGTGGGCGCCGAGGACTGGACGACGCCGCCCCGGCAGGCGCACCTGCTGCACCGGGCGGCGTCGGCGTACGGGCTGCGGTCGCGGCTGACGGTCCATCCGGGCCTGGGGCACCTGCTGTCGCCCCGCTCGGCGGCGGGGCTGCGCACGTACGGGCCGTTCGACCCGGGGTTCCTGCGGGACGTGGTGGGGTCGGTGGCGGAGGTGCTGGGCGGCGGCCCGCAGTCCGGCTGAGCGGGCTGCTGCTGCCGCCGCCGCTGCCGGGGCCGGGGCCGGCCGGACTCCGCCCGCGATGGATCCGGCTCCGGTCGGCGGTCACCGCCGGGCCGGGGCCCGCCCCGGCCGGCCGCCGTTCACCGCCCGCCCCGGACCGGGTGCGGCCAGCCGGGGACGTTCCGCACGTGGACGCGGTCGTCGCACCAGGCGCACTCCCACTCGCCGAGGTCGATGTCGTAGGCGAGGCGGCCGCAGTGCACCGGGATCGGCTGGCCGCCCAGGAAGGTGGTCCCCCAGTCGGCGCGCGGCAGGGTCGGGTTCGTTCGGGTGTCGGTCATGGGAGTCAGCGTGGCAGGGCGCACTGACGACGGGTCAGGTACGCGGCGGTCCCGGCGACCGGCGGTGCAGTCCGGCCGGCGGTGCAGTCCGGCCGGTGGTGCAGTCCGGTCGGCGGTGTAGTCCGGTCGGTGGGAGTTGTGGTGACACATTTCACCGTTCGCACGGTTCTGCCGGAGGGGGTCGGGAGTCTAGGTTCCTGCGACCAGGGGCATGAGTCCCCTTCGATCGCGGAACCCGTCCGGCACCACCTCCTCCGACGAGAGAGAACGAGCGATGTCTGGATACGACTCCTCCGTCCGCCCGCCCCAACAGGTCGGCGTGGTCGCCGAGTCCGTGCCCGGGGAGACCCGGGTCGCGGCGACCCCGGCGACGGTGCGCGGGCTGCTGGCCCTGGGGTACGGCGTGGTCGTCGAGTCGGGGGCCGGTGCGGCGTCCGGGTTCGACGACGCGGCGTACGAGGCGGCGGGGGCCGCCGTCGGGGACGCCTGGGCGGCCGAGGTGGTGCTGAAGGTGAACGCGCCGTCGACGGCCGAGGTCGGGCGGCTGCGCGAAGGGGCCGTGCTGGTGGGCCTGTTGGCGCCCGCGCAGCACCCCGAGCTGCTGGCGGCGCTGGCCGATCGCGGGGTGACGGCGCTGTCGCTGGACGCGGTGCCGCGGATCTCCCGGGCGCAGTCGATGGACGTGCTCAGCTCGATGGCCAACATCGCCGGGTACCGGGCGGTGATCGAGGCGGCGCACGCCTTCGGCCGGTTCTTCACCGGGCAGGTCACCGCGGCGGGCAAGGTGCCGCCGGCGAAGGTGCTGGTGGCGGGCGCGGGCGTGGCCGGGCTGGCCGCGATCGGCGCCGCGTCCAGCCTCGGCGCGATCGTCCGGGCCACCGACCCGAGGCCCGAAGTCGCGGACCAGGTAAGGTCGTTGGGCGGCGAATACCTGGCCGTGGAGGTGGCCCAGGAGGCGAGCACCGACGGGTACGCGAAGGCCACCTCGGCGGACTACGACCGGGCCGCGGCCGCGCTGTACCGGGCCCAGGCCGCGGACGTGGACATCGTGGTCACCACCGCGCTGATCCCCGGCCGGCCCGCGCCGAAGCTGCTGACCGCCGAGGACGTGGCGGCGATGAAGCCCGGCAGCGTGGTGGTCGACATGGCGGCCGCGCAGGGCGGCAACGTGGCGGGCACGGTGGCGGGCCGCACCGTCGTCACCGACAACGGCGTGACCCTGATCGGCTACACCGACCTGGCGTCCCGGCTGCCCGCGCAGGCCTCCCAGCTGTTCGGCACCAACCTGGTCAACCTGCTGAAGCTGCTCACCCCCGGCAAGGACGGGCGGTTGACGATCGACTTCGAGGACGTGGTGCAGCGCGCCGTGACGGTGGTCCGCGACGGCGCGACCACCTGGCCGCCCCCGCCGGTCGCCGTCTCCGCGGCGCCCGCCGCTCCCCCGGCCCCGGCCCCGGCGCCCGCGCCGGAGCCTGCCCGGCTCACCCCGGCCGTCCGGACCGGCCTGATCGGCGCCGGAATGCTCGCGCTGTTCCTGCTGATCGCCTTCGCCCCGGCCCAACTCGCCGAGAACTTCACGGTGTTCGCGCTGGCCGTGGTGATCGGCTACTACGTGATCGGGAAGGTCCACCACGCCCTGCACACGCCGCTGATGTCGGTGACCAACGCGATCTCCGGGATCGTGGTGATCGGCGCGCTGCTGCAGATCGGGCACGGCGGCGTCCTGGTCACCGTGCTGTCCTTCGTGGCGATCCTGCTGACCAGCGTCAACATCTTCGGCGGTTTCGCCGTCACCCGCCGCATGCTGAGCATGTTCTCGAAAGGCTGAGCCGAGATGACGTCCCTCACCGCCGCGCACGCCGCGGACCTGGTCGCCGCCCTGCTGTTCATCCTCAGCCTGGCCGGACTCTCCCAGCACCGCACCTCCCGGGCCGGCGTCGCCTACGGCATCGCCGGCATGGCCCTGGCGCTGGCCGCCACCGTCGTGGTCGCCTCCCGCTCGATCAGCGCGGGCGCCGTCGCGCTGATCCTGCTCGCCATGGCGCTGGGCGCCGCGATCGGCCTGTGGCGGGCCCGCCGGGTCGAGATGACCCAGATGCCGGAGCTGATCGCCGTCCTGCACAGCTTCGTCGGCCTGGCCGCCGTCCTGGTCGGCTGGAACAGCTACCTGGAGGTGGAGCGGCACGGCGCCGCCCAGAGCGCCGTCGCCGCCGACCTGCTGACCATCCACCACGCCGAGGTGTTCATCGGCATCTTCATCGGCGCGGTCACCTTCACCGGCTCGGTCGTCGCCTACCTGAAGCTCTCCGCCAAGATCGCCTCCCGCCCGCTCGTGCTGCCCGGCAAGAACGCCCTCAACCTGGGCGCGCTCGGCGCGTTCGCCGCGCTGACCGCCTGGTTCACCGCCTCCCCCGGCCTCGGCCTGATGGTCGCCGTCACCGTGCTGGCCCTGCTGCTCGGCTGGCACCTGGTCGCCTCGATCGGCGGCGGCGACATGCCGGTGGTGGTCTCCATGCTCAACAGCTACTCGGGCTGGGCGGCGGCCGCCGCGGGCTTCCTGCTCGACAACAACCTGCTGATCGTCACCGGCGCGCTGGTCGGCTCCTCCGGCGCCTACCTCTCGTACATCATGTGCAAGGCGATGAACCGCTCCTTCCTGTCCGTCATCGCGGGCGGCTTCGGCATCGAGGCGCCCGCGAGCGGCGACGCCGAACAGGGCGAGCACCACGAGATCCGGGCCCGGGAGGCCGCCGAACTCCTCGCCGCCGCCAAGTCCGTCATCATCACCCCCGGCTACGGCATGGCCGTCGCCCAGGCCCAGCACCCCGTCGCCGACCTCACCCGCCGCCTGCGCGAGCGCGGCGTCGAGGTCCGCTTCGGCGTCCACCCGGTGGCCGGCCGCCTGCCCGGCCACATGAACGTGCTGCTCGCCGAGGCCAAGGTCCCCTACGACATCGTCCTGGAGATGGACGAGATCAACGACGACTTCGCCGACACCTCCGTCGTCCTGGTCATCGGCGCCAACGACACCGTCAACCCCGCCGCCCTCGACGACCCGGCCAGCCCGATCGCCGGCATGCCCGTCCTCAAGGTCTGGGAGGCCGAACGCGTCATCGTCTTCAAGCGCTCGATGGCCTCCGGCTACGCGGGCGTCCAGAACCCGCTCTTCTTCCGCGACAACACCGACATGCTCTTCGGCGACGCCAAGCAGAGCGTCGACCAGATCCTCCAGTCCCTCGACGCCCCCGACCCGGCCCTCACCTGACCCCGGCCCCTGGCCCCACCCCGGAGGTGGGGCCAGGCCCACCCGGGAGTGGGGGCAGGCGCATGTCGGGCCGGGCGGCCGCTCCGTAGCGTCGGGGGTGTCAGCAGGACGGCACCAGCGGAGGAGTCCGGAGTCATGGCGGTCAGTGGGGGCGGGAGCCGTAGCGGGGACGTGTTCGGCACCGTGCGGATGTGGGTGGACCTGTTCGGGGCGGTCGGGGCGGTGGTGCTCGGGACGGTCGCCGCGGTGGCGGTGGCCGGGCTGCCGACCACGCCCTTCATGTGGGTGCGCGGGGCGGTGCTGCTCCTGCTGGTGGTGCTGCTGCGCCGGTACGTGGCGCGGGCCCGGGGCGGGGACGGTCGGGCCCGGGAGCGGTTGCGGAGGACGGCGACGGTGCTGCCGTTCGCGGTGGTCGGGGTCGACCTGCTGCCGGGGCTGTGCCCGGCCTGGTACGCGGTGCTGCAGGGGCTGTCGGTGCTGGCGCTGGTGCCGGTCGCCGTGCTGACCCGCCGCGGGAGGTGACCGCGGTGGGAGGATCGACCGCGACGGAGGGGGCGGGGACGGTGGCGAACGGGGTGCCGGGCCGGATCGTGGTGGGGCTGTGGCGGTGCGCGGTGCTGACCGCGCTGACCTGCCTGCCGGTGCTGGTGGCCGGGCCGGTGGCGTGGGCGGGCGGCTCGCTGGCGTACTCCTGGTCGGCGGGGATGACGGCGGCGCTGCCGCTGCGGGCGCTGGCGGTGGGCGGGGAGACGCTGCTGGTGCTGCTGTGGACGGGGGTGGCGCTGTGGACGGTGCACCCGTTCACCAGCCGCCCGCTGGCCGGGGCGGCCCGCCGCTGCGCGGCCCGCTGGCTGGGCCTGGAACTGGCGGTGGCGTACCGCAGGACCAGGCCGGTGGTCCGGATGGCGACCGGTTTCTGGTGGGACGGGCACGAGTACCACCGCTCCGAGCGGGAGGCCCGCCGCCGGGCCGCGGTGCACGCCCGGTACCACGACCCGCAACTGCACTGGGACGGGGTGTGGCTGCTGGGCGCGGCCGTCACGGTGCTGCCCGCCGCCGCGCTGCCGCTGCTCGCGCTGCTGCTCGGCGCGCTGCTGACGGCCGCTCACCCCGGGTACGGGCTGCTGCTGGTGGCGGCGGGGGCGGCGGCCGCGCCGTTCGGCTGGCGGGCGCTCGGCCCGGTCGGGCGCCGCCTGCTGGGACCGGTGGCGTCCACCCGGCTGGGCTGGCGGGTGGCCGAACTGGAGGCGATCCGGGCCGACCTGACGCAGACCCAGGCCGCCGAGCTGGAGCGGATCGAGCGCGGCCTGCACGACGGCGCGCAGGCCCGGCTGGTCGCGCTGGGCATGTCGATGGGCGCCGCCGAGCACCTGGTGGACCGCGACCCGGCGGCCGCCAAGCGGCTGCTCGCCGAGGCCCGGTCCGCCTCCGCGGGCGCGCTGGACGAACTGCGCGCGCTGGTGCGCGGCATCAACCCGCCGGTGCTGGTCGAGCGCGGCCTGGTCGACGCCGTCCGGGCGCTGGCCCTGGACGCCGCGGTGGAGGCCGAGGTGGTCAGCCGGGTGCCGGCCCGGCCGGAGCGGCCGGTCGAGGCGGCGCTCTACTTCGCCGTCGCCGAGCTGCTGACCAACGCCGCCAAGCACGCCCGCGCCACCCGCGTCCTGGTCGAACTCCACTACGAGGGGCGGACGCTGACTGCTACCGTCAGCGACGACGGGGTCGGCGGGGCGGCCGCCGCGCCCGGCTCGGGGCTGAGCGGCCTGGAGCGCCGGGCGGCGGCCTTCGGCGGCCGGCTCGACGTCGACAGCCCCGTCGGGGGACCCACTCGGATCACTGTGGCGGTGCCGTGCGAGTTGTCGTAGCCGAGGACCTGTTCCTGCTCCGGGACGGGATGGTGCGCCTGGTCGAGGCGTTCGGCCACACCGTGGTCGCGGCCGTCGACAACGGCCCGGCCGCGCTGGCGGCGCTGCTGGAGCACCGGCCGGACGTC
The DNA here is from genome assembly GCF_000721345.1 of Kitasatospora sp. NRRL B-11411. NCBI lineage: Bacteria > Bacillati > Actinomycetota > Actinomycetes > Kitasatosporales > Streptomycetaceae > Kitasatospora > Kitasatospora sp. NRRL B-11411. The sequence continues at coordinate 18,203 of NZ_JOGH01000011.1, forward strand.
GCGGTGGTCGACGTCCGGCTGCCGCCGGCCTTCTCCGACGAGGGCCTGCAGGCCGCGCTGGCCGCCCGCCGGGCGGTGCCGGGGCTGCCGGTGCTGATCCTCTCCCAGCACGTCGAGCAGCTGTACGCCCGCGAGCTGCTCGCCGACGGGCACGGCGGCATCGGCTACCAGCTCAAGGACCGGGTGCTGGACGCCGGGCAGTTCATGGACGCCGTCCAGCGGGTCGCCGACGGCGGCACCGCGCTGGACCCGACCGTGGTCGCCAAGCTGCTGGGCCGCCCGCTGCGCGCCGATCCGCTGGCCGCCCTCACCGAGCGGGAGCGCTCGGTGCTGGCGCTGATGGCCGAGGGCCTGTCCAACGCGGCGATCGGCGCCCGGCTGTTCCTCTCCGAGGGCTCGGTCGGCAAGTACACCACCGCGATCTTCGGCAAGCTCGGACTGGTCGGCGACGAGGACACCAACCGCCGGGTCCGGGCCGTCCTCGCCTACCTGGACGCCGGCCGCGCCGCGTAGCGGCGGTCGGGCGCCGCCGGACCGGCCTCCGGGCCCGGGCGGGTCACTTCGGGACGGCGGCGGGCCAGTCGGCCTTGACCACGGCGAGGGCGGTGACCAGCTCCTGCTGGGTGGGGAAGGACGTGGTGCCCTCGACCGTCGGGAGCCGGTCGGCGAGGGCGCGGTCCAGGGTGCCCTCGTGGGCCATGGCGTCCATCAGGACGGGGCGCGCGTAGTCCACGAGCCGCAGGTTCTGGCCCTCGTCGGAGATCAGGTACTCCTCCCACAGGCGGGCCGCGGCCGGGTGCGGGGCGTCCTTGTTGATGGCCTGCGCGTAGTACTGGGCGAAGCTGCCGTCGAAGGGGATGGACACCTTCCAGTCCACGCCCGCGGCCCGGAGCCCGTCGACGTGCTGGAGGTTGAGGAAGTCCCACTCCACGCTGATCGGGGTCTGGCCGGCGGCGATCGCGCCCACGCTGGAGTTGGCGTGGTTGAAGTTGCCGATCCGGTTGAGCTCGGCGAAGAAGTCGATGCCCGGCCGGATGTCGCCGAACGAGCCGCCGTTGGCGAGGGCGACCGCGTACACGGCGGCGAAGGCCGACCCGGCGCTGGTGGGCTCGCCGGTGAGCGCGACCATGCCCTTGTACTGCGGGTCGAGCAGTTCGGCGAAGGACTCCGGGCAGTTCTTCACCCGCTTCGCGTCGCAGCCGATGGCGACGAAGCCGCCGTAGCTGTTGTACCAGCGGGCCTTGTGGTCCTTCTGGAAGCCCGGGATCCGGTCGTAGCTCGCGGTGCGGTACGGGGCCAGCAGCCCCTGGTCCGCGGCGGACTGGGCGAAGGAGTCGCCGAGGTCGAGGACGTCGGGCGCGCGGTCCTGGCCGCGGTAGCGCTTCATGTCGTCGATCTCCTGCTGGCTGGAGCCCTCGGGGTTGTCGTTGACGACCTTGATCCCGTACTTCTTCGAGAAGCCGTCCATCAGTCCGCCGTAGTTCGCCCAGTGCGGCAGCAGGGTGGTCGTGTTGAGCTGGCCCTCGGCCTTCGCCTGCCGGATCAGTTCGTCCATCCCGCCCACCGCCAGGGCCGAACCGGCCCGCGCCGCGGGGACGGGGCCGACGTCCCGCTGCCCGCAGGCGCCCAGTCCGGCGGCGGCGACGACCAGGCAGGCGGCGAACAGGGCGGCCCGGCTGCGGCGGACAACGGCCATGGTGCCTCCACGGTGCGCAAGCGGGCGGTCGGCCGCCGGGCGGGCCCGGGTCGTCACGTTCCGTGCCGGAATCCCGTCCGCGGTGACGCTGAGTTCATCCTACTCGTCGGCGTCCCACCCGTCGTCGTCCCACTCGCCGAGCAGCGCCTCCCCCAGCGCCTCCTCGCCCGGGGCTCCGCTGCCGTCGAGCGCCTGCGAGGACCAGATGGTCTTGCCCCGGGCCGAGTAGCGGGTCCCCCAGTGCCGGGCGTACCGGGCGACCAGGAAGAGGCCGCGGCCGCCCTCGTCGGTGTCCTTGGCCCGGCGGATGTGCGGGGCGGTGCTGCTCCCGTCGGAGACCTCGCAGATCAGGGTGCGGGTGTGCAGCAGCCGGACCCGGATCGGCTCCTTGCCGTAGCGGACGGCGTTGGTGATCAGCTCGCTGAGGATGAGCTCGCTGCCGAAGGAGACCTCGTCCAGGCCCCACTCCGCGAGCTTGCGGGCGCAGGCGTTGCGGACCGGGCCCACCGCCGCGGGGTCGCTCGGCACCTCCCACTCGGCCACCCGCTCCTGGTCCAGCAGCCGGGTCCGGGCGACCAGGAGGGCGATGTCGTCCTCCTGCCGGCCCGGTGGCAGGCCGTCCAGCACGGCGGCGCAGACCTCCTCCGGCGACCGGTCCGGCCCGCTGACGGCGCGGCCCAGGGACTCCAGCGCGGTGTCCAGGTCGCGGGTGCGGCTGCCCAGCAGCCCGTCGGTGTAGAGCACCAGCCGGGAGCCCTCGGGCACCGTCACGGAGGCGGTCTCCACGGGCAGGCCGGCGCCCAGGCCCAGGGGCGGGGAGACCGGCGGGCGCAGGAAGACGACCTTCCCGTCGGGGTGCACCACGGCCGGCGGGGGGTGGCCCGCGGTCGCCGCGGTGACCTGCCCGGAGACGGCGTCGTAGATCACGTACAGGCAGGTGGCGCCGGTGATCGCGGGGACGTCGTCGGCGCCGCCGGGCGCGGAACCGGGACCGTCCGGAGCATCGCCGTCCGGGGCCTCGGGACCGTCCGGGGCGTCGGGGCGGTCCGGGGGGTCGCCGTCCGGGTGGTCCCCCTCGTCCTGGACGTCGATCCGGGCGACCAACTCGTCGAGGTGGCCGAGGAGTTCGTCCGGCGGCAGGTCGAGGGCGGAGAAGTTGTGGACGGCGACGCGCAGGCGGCCCATGGTGGCCGCGGCGTGCAGGCCGTGGCCGACCACGTCGCCGACCACCAGGGCGACCCGGGCGCCGGGCAGCGGGATGACGTCGAACCAGTCGCCGCCCGCGCCGGCCGGCGCGGGCAGGTAGCGGTGGGCCACCTCCAGCTCGTCCTGCTCCGGCAGGGCCCGGGGCATCAGGCTGCGCTGCAGGGTCACCGCCATGGTGTGCTCGCGGGTGTAGCGCCGGGCGTTGTCGATGCACGCGGCGGCCCGGCCGGCGACCTCCTCGGCGAAGGAGAGGTCCTCCCGGTCGAAGGGCGGGGAGCCGCCGGCCCGCCAGAAGTTCACCAGGCCCAGGACCGTTCCGCGGGCCTGCAGGGGCACCACCACCAGGGAGTGCAGGCCGGAGTCGAGGATCCGCCCGGCGCGCTCGGGGTCCTGGGCGCGCCAGCCGTCGGAGGCGGCGAGGTCCGGCTCCAGCACGGACCGCCCGCTGCCGATGCCGGCCGCCATCGGCGTGCTGTCCACGAAGTGGATCAGACGGCCGACTGGGTACAGCGGGTGGTCCTCGGTGAGGCCGGCGACGGCCGTGCGGCGCAGTCCGGAGGCGTTCCCGTCCACCTCCTCCCCGTGCAGCACCGGGTCGCGCAGCTCGACGGTGACGACGTCGGCGAACCCCGGGACGGCGACCTGCGCCAGTTCCTCGGCGGTGCGGGTGACGTCCAGCGTCGAACCGATCCGCATCCCGGCGTCGTAGAGCAGCCGCAGCCGCTCCCTGGCCACCTCGACCCGCCCGGTCAGGGCCTGCAGCTCGGTGGTGTCGCGCAGGGTGACCACGTTGGCGCGGTGCACGCCGAAGGGCGTGGTGGACCGCTTGTTCAGGGCCAGCAGCCGGTCCCCGGCCTGGTGCACCTCGTCGTTGGCGATCCGGTCCGAGTCCAGCAGTTCGGCGGTGCGGGGGTCGAGGCCCAGGTCGCGGACGCGGCGCCCCTCCGCCTCCGCCCGCAGGCCGAGCAGGCGCCGGGCCTCGTCGTTGGCCAGCAGCAGGCGGCCGTCGCCCCCGATGATCAGCACGCCCTCGCGGACCGCGTGCAGGACGGCGTCGTGGTGCTCGTACATGCGGGTCATCCCGTCCGGTCCCAGGCCGTGGGTCTGGCGGCGCAGGCGGCGGCTGATCAGGGCCGTGCAGCCCGCGGCCAGCGCGACCGCGACGCCGGCGACGGCCAGGAACACGGGCAGCTGCCGGTCGACCGCGTGCTGCACCGACTCGACCGTGACCGGGGCCGACACGATGCCGACCACCTTGCCCGCGGCGTCCTCGACCGGCACGGCCGAGATCACCGAGGGGCCCAGCGCTCCCCGGAAGGTCCGGGTGAAGGCGTGGCCCTCGGCGGCCTGGGCGTACGGGCCGATGACGTGCTTGCCGATCTGCGACGGGTCGCTGTGGGTGAGGGTGATGCCGTCGAGCCTGTACACGATGAGGGCGTCGACGCCGGCCGCCTTCCTGGCCTCCTCGGCCAGCGGCTGCAGCGTCGCGGTCGGGTCGGGGCCCTCCAGGGCCTGCGGCAGCCCCGGGGCGTGCGCGAACGCCTGGGCGGCGGCGATCGAGCGGTGCCGGGCGTCGGCGGTGGTCTCCCGGCCGGTCTGCAGCACGACGGCCGCCAGCGCTCCGACGATCAGCAGCAGCACCAGCAGCAGCTGCAGGAGGAACATCTCCCGGGCGAAGCTGCGCGAGGCCCTCCGGCCCGGCGGGCGGGACGGCCGGTCCTGCGACGTGACCGACTTCGGCCTCATACACCCCATTAATCCCGCTCGGTGAGCATCTGGCAAGAAAATTCACCGAGGGTGACCGGGCACCCGGGCAGCGGGGAGGAGGGGCCGGGAGGAGAGCTCGTGGACGGCGCAGCCCGCCGCCTCGAAGCGGAGCGCGGTGGCGCGGGCCTGCTCGTCGTCGGGCGAGAAGACGAACGGGCCGGGGATCACCACGGCCGAGACGCGTCCGGCCGCGGCGGCGGCCAGCAGGGCGTCCAGGGCGGTCAGCGGGTCGTGCGGGTCGCGGCCGTTGTCCATGAACACGGTGGCCTCGCCCAGCCCGGCGTCCAGGGCGTAGCGGCTGAGCACGCCCCAGAAGTCCAGCAGGAGGCCGGCGTCGTGCGGGTGGCAGCGCAGGTAGATGGCGGTGGGGCGGCTGGCGGTCGGGCGGGTCCTGGCGTTCATGGCTGCTCGCCTCCGGGAGGTCCGGGCGGGGGCCGCGGGTCGGGCGTGCGGCCCGGGTGGGGCGTCGGCGGCGGGCCGGGGAGGCGGCCGCCTCGGGCTCCGACGGCCGGGCGGGAGGGCCTCACCCGGCGGGACCGGCAGCGGGTGTCCGGAGCCGCCGGGCCTGGCGCGTCCGGACGCGGTGCCACGTATCCGACTCCTGCGGGAGCATCCGCGTCAAGGGGGAGAAAAGGGGCGATACCGGCTTGTGACGTCCGGTACCGGAGGCACCGTCGCTGCTCGGCGGTGCCGTCGGGTGGCGGCGGTCAGGAACCGCCCGGCCGGACCAGGCCGGTCTCGTAGGCGATGACCACGAGTTGGGCCCGGTCGCGGGCGCCGAGCTTGGTCATGGCGCGGTTGACGTGGGTCTTGGCGGTGAGCGGGGTGACGAACAGCCGCTCGGCGATGTCGTCGTTGGACAGGCCGGCCGCGACCAGCGCGACCACCTCCTGCTCGCGGGCGGTGAGCACGTCCAGCCGGGGCAGCGCGGCGCGCCGGCCCGGGTCGGGCTGGGCGAGGAAGCGGCCGATCAGGGCCTTGGTGGCGGCCGGGGAGAGCAGCGCGTCGCCGGCCGCCACGAGCCGGATGGCGTCCAGCAGTTCGGCCGGGTCGATGCCCTTGCCGAGGAAGCCGCTGGCCCCGGCGCGCAGCGCCTCGGCGACGTACTCGTCGTTCTCGAAGGTGGTCAGGACCAGGACCTTGACGCCGGCCAGGTCCTCGTCGGCGGTGATCAGCGCGGTCGCGGCGAGGCCGTCCAGGTCGGGCATCCGGATGTCCATCAGGACCAGGTCGGCGCGCAGGCTGCGGGCCAGCGCGACGGCCTCCCGGCCGGTGCCGGCCTCGCCGACCACCTCCAGGTCGGGGGCGGAGTCGATCAGCAGCCGGAAGGTGCCGCGCAGCAGCGCCTGGTCGTCGGCGAGCAGGACGCGGACGGTCATCGGTGGGTCCTCTCTCCAGCGGACGGTGGTGGACGGTGACGGGCGGCGGCCGGTCACGCCCCGCAGCTCTTGCGGCCGCCGCCCGTGGGCAGCGGCAGGGCGGCGTGGACGCGGAAGCCGTGGCGGGGGCGGGGGCCCGCGGTGAGGGTGCCGCCGGCGGCGCGGGCGCGCTCGTGCATGCCGATCATGCCGTGCCCGGTGCCGTCGCCCGTCCCTCCCCCGTCCTGCGCGCCGCGGCCGTCGTCCTCGACGGTGACCTGCAGCAGGCCGGGGGCGAAGTCGAGGCGGACCTTGGCGGTGGCGGGACCGGCGTGCTTGTGGGTGTTGGTGAGGGCCTCCTGGATGATCCGGTAGGCCGTCAGGTCGGTGATCGGCGGAAGCCCGTCGGGCTCTCCGGCGCGTTCCACGGCGACGTCCAGGCCGGAGTGCCGGAAGGCGTCGAGCAGGTCGTCGAGCCCGGCCAGGCCGGGGGCGGGTTCGCGCGGCGCGGCCTGGTCGCCGCTGTGGCGCAACAGGCCGACGGTGGCGCGCAGTTCGTCGAGGGCGGCGCGGCTGGTGTCGCGGATGCGTTCCAGGGCCTGGTAGGCGTGCTCGGGGTCGGTGCGCATCAGGTGGTGGGCGACGCCCGCCTGGGCGTTGACCAGGGTGATGTGGTGGGCGACGACGTCGTGCAGTTCGCGGGCGATCCGCATCCGCTCCTCGGTGACCCGGCGGCGGGCCTCCTCCTCGCGGGTGCGTTCGGCGCGTTCGGCCCGTTCGACGGCGGAGGCGAGCAGTTCGCGGCGGCTGCGGACGGCGTCGCCGATCGCCACGGACAGGCAGGGCCAGGCGATCAGGCCGAGGTTCTGCGGGAGCTCCTCCAGGCCGGGGCGGACGATCAGCGCGGTGAGGGTGAGCGCGGCGGCGGCGCAGCAGCCGGTGCGCCAGGCGGTGCGCCGGTCGGTGCGGGTGGCGACGGCGTACAGGGCGACGCCGACGGCGAACATGGAGATCCCTAGCGTCTCCGGGCGCGGCCCGGGCGTGAACGGGATCAGCACCAGTTCGGCCACGCCGACCACGACGGTGGCCGCGGCCACCGGCACCGGCCACCGGCTGCGCACCAGCAGCGGCAGGCAGGAGCCGAGCAGGAACAGCAGGTACGCGGTGACCGAGGCGCCGCGGTGGTAGGCGGTGGCGGCCGTGACGGGCGCGGCGATCAGGAAGCAGGCCAGCGCCACCGCCACGTCGACGCGCCGCGGACGTCCGCCGCACCACCGCCTGAGCATCTCCGTCATTCGCACTCCTTCACCGTACGCAGTTCCGTGGCGCGCAGCGGGGCCCGGCCGGGGTCGGTGACCGGCCGGGCCCCGCTGCGGGGAGGGGCGGGGGAGGGTCAGCGGCGGGCGTCCGCGAGTTCGGGTTCCCGGACGGGGGCCGGGTCGGGCTCGCCCTCGACCGAGACGTGCGGCAGCAGGCGGTCCAGCCAGCCGGGCAGCCACCAGTTCGCGGCCCCGAAGCGGTGCATCAGCGCGGGGACGAGCACCATCCGCAGCACCAGCACGTCGAGCAGGACGGCCAGGGCCAGGCCGAGCCCGAACTCGGCGATCATGCGCTGGCCGCCGAACAGGAAGGCGGCGAACACGCAGGCCATGATGACGGCGGCGGCGGTGATGACCTGGCCGGTCTCGCCGTGGCCGACCCGGACGGCGCGGTGGTTGTCGCGGGTGTGGGTCCACTCCTCGTGCATCCGGCTGATCAGGAAGACCTGGTAGTCCATCGAGAGACCGAACAGGATGGCGATGATCATCACGGGGGCGAACGCCTCGACCGGCCCGGCCGCGCCCGCGCCGAGCGCCTCGGAGCCCCAGCCCCACTGGAAGACCGCGACGATCGCGCCGAACGCCACGCCCATGGTCAGCAGGTTCATCACCACGCCGATCAGCGGCACCAGCAGGCTGCGGAAGGCCACCATCATCAGCAGGCAGCCCAGGCCGACGATGATCGCGATGAACACCGGCAGCTTGCCGATCAGCACGTCCGCGAAGTCCGCGGCGGTCGCGGTGGCGCCGCCGACGTGCACCCGCAGGCCGGTGCCGGCCTCGGCGTCCGGGACGGTGTGCTCGCGCAGCTCGGTGATCAGGTCGGAGGTCTTCGCGGACTGCGGGGAGGTGGTGGGCACCACCTGGACGATGCCGACCCGCTGCCCGTCCTGCATCGGCGCGGCGGCGACCCGGGCGACGCCGTCCAGGCCCTTCAGCTCGGTGACCAGGGCGGTGAGCGCGGCCTTGTCGGCCGGCCCGGGGGCCTCGGCGACCAGCAGCAGCGGGCCGTTGGAGCCGGGGCCGAAGCCCTTCGCCATCAGGTCGTACGCCTGCCGGGAGGTGGTGGTCTTCGGGTTGTTGCCCGCGTCCGAGCTGCCCAGGCGCAGCGACAGCACCGGCAGCGACACGGCGAGCATCAGCACCAGCGCGACCAGCGCCTTGCCGGTGGGCCGGGCCTGCACCCTGGCGGCCCAGCGCGGCCAGAACCCGGTGGTGTGCTCCTCGCCGGGGCCCTGCGCGGCCAGCCGGCGGCGCTGGGCGCGGGAGAGCACCCGCAGGCCCAGCATGCCGAGCAGCGCGGGCAGCAGGGTGATCGCGGCCAGCACGGTCAGCGCGACGGTGAGCGCGGCGGAGATCGCCATGCCGTTCAGGAAGCCCATGCCCAGGATCAGCATGCCGAGCAGCGCGATCACCACGGTCAGACCGGCGAACAGCACGGCCCGGCCGGAGGTGTTCAGCGCCTTCGCGGACGCCTCCTGGACGCTCAGGCCCGCCATCAGGCCCTTGCGGTGCCGGTTGACGATGAACAGCGCGTAGTCGATGCCGACGCCGAGGCCCACCAGCACGCCCAGGGTGGGCGCGACCGAGGCGATGCTCATGCCGTGGCTGAGCAGCCCGGTGCCGATCACGCCGGTGCCGACGCCCGCGACGGCGGTCAGGATCGGCAGCGCGGCGGCCCAGGCGGAGCGGAACACCAGGGTCATCACGACCAGCGCGGCGACGATGCCGATGATCTCGCTGAGGCCGCCCATCTCGGTCTCGGTGTTCTGCACGGCCTGCCCGCCCAGTTGGACGTCCAGGCCGTCGGTGCGGGCCTGCTTCGCCAGGTCGATCACGTGCTGGACGTCGGCCTTGGGGACGGCCCGCGCGTCGCCGGTGAAGACCACCTGCGCGTACGCGGTGGTGCCGTCGGCGCTGATCTGCTGGGCGCCGCGCTCGGTGTACGGGCCGGACACCGAGGCGACGGACGGGCTGTGCGCGATGGTGTCCAGCGCGGCGGTCATCCGCTCCTTGACCGCGGGGTCGTTCACCGTACCGGTCGCGGTGTGCCACACCACGGTGTCGGTGTCACCGGCCGCGGCGGGCATCTGCTCCTTCAGCAGTTCCAGCGCCCGGCTGGACTCGGTGGCGGGCATCGCCATGCTGTCGCTGTACTTCGTGCCGACGGCGCCGGAGGCCGCGCCGAGCCCCACCAGCAGGCCGAGCCACAGCAGCACGGTGACGAGCCGGTGCCGATGGCACCAGCGGGCGAGAACGGACATGCGCGCTCCAGGATTCGGCCTTCTCCGGTCTCCTCCACCCTCCGCCGCGAGCCCGCCCGCCGTCGTCCCCCGCCCGCAGACACCCGCCGTACCGCACCCGCGGTACCCGCCCCCGCCCCCTACCGCACCCGCGGACGTCCGGGGACCGGTCCGGGCCGCTCCGCGGTGGCTCCGCCTACCGCGCGGCGGCCGGGGATCCGGGGCGAGCCGGGGATCCGGGGCGGGGACTGATCGGCGTGAGCACGCCGAGGCGGTCCTCGATCTCCTGGGCGGCGGCCAGGCACAGGTCTTCCCGGAACGCGCGCCCGACGACCTGCACGCCGGACGGCAGTCCGTCGCCGGTTCCGGTCGGTACGGCGACCGCGGGTACGCCCACGAAGCTGGTCACCGTGCACAGGCGCATGCCCATGGCGACCCGTTCCCGCCCCGCTTCGTCGCGCGACTCCAGTCCCGGCTCGACGGGCGGCTCGGTGAACACCGGGCCGAGCAGCAGCGGGTACGCGTCGAGGAATTCCGCCCACGAGCGGCGGATGCCGAGCCAGGTCCCCATCAGTTTCGTGAGTTCGGCGGCGTCCGCGGGCGGAGTCTTCTCCATGGCCATCCGGATGAAGCGGTCCCCGCCTTCGCCGAGCAGTTTCCGCACCACCGGCCAGGTCGGCGCGAATTCGGTCACGGTGATCCGGCCGTACGCGTCGAGCGCCTCGTCCAGCCGCGGGACGTCCGCGACCTCCCGTACGTCGTACCCGGCGTCGCGCAACGCGTCCGCCGCCGCCGCGACGGCCCCGCGGACGGTGGGGTGGACGCCGTGGCCTCCGGGGTCGGCGACGACCGCGACCCTGACCGGCCCCGGCAGCGGTTCCCCGTAGAGGGGCACGGGTACGGCCCGCGGGTCGCGCGGGTCGGTCCCGGCGAGCGCCTCGTACGCCAGCCGCAGGTCGGCGACCGTACGGGCCAGGGGCCCGTCGGTGACCAGCATCTGCGAGGCCGGCCCCGGGTCGTCGGGGCCGAGGACGCGGTGGTCGGCGGGGAACCGCCCGGTGGTCGGCTTCAGCCCCGTCACGCCGCAGAACGAGGCCGGGATCCGGACGGACCCGCCGGAATCGTTGCCGAGTCCGAGCGCTGCCATGCCGGTGGCGACGGCCGCTCCGTCACCGCCGCTGCTGCCGCCCGGGGTCCGGCTCCGGTCCCACGGGTTGACGGTGTCGCCGAACAGCTCGCTGCGGGTGTGCATCCCGGCCAGGACCAGGGTGGGCATGTTGCTGTGGCCGATCGGTACGGCTCCCGCCGCGCGGAGCCGGGCCACCGGGAGGGCGTCGGCCGGAGCCACCAGGTCGCGGAAGCGCGGCGTTCCGAACGTGGTCGGCACCCCCTCGACAGCGGTGGTCTCCTTCACCGTGAACGGCACGCCGGCCAGTGGCCCGAGTTCTTCGCCCGCCGCTCGCCGCCGGTCCGCGTGCGCCGCGGCCGCGCGGGCCCGCTCGGCCATCAGCTGCGTGACCGCGTTGACCTGCGGGTTGACCTCGGCGATGCGGTCCAGGTGGCTGTCGACCAGCTCGACCGCCGATATCTCCCCGCCTCGGACCGCCTCCGCCTGAGCGGCGGCCGTCATCGCCCACAGGGCGTCCTGCCTGATCATCGCGTCTCCCATCCCCGTCCCGTCCCCGTGCCGAAGTGCTCGTGGCCGACACCCTAACCCGGAACTGATACGATCGTATCGGAATAAGGAGGCTGCCCGAGCATGCCCAAGCAGGTGGACTACGAAAGCCGGCGCCGCCGGATCGCCGAGGCCGTCTGCCTCCTCGCCGACGAACACGGGCCGCAGGGAGTGAGCATGCGCGACGTCGCCGCCCGCGCACAGGTCTCACTGGGCGCCGTCCAGCGCTGCTTCCGCAACAAGGAGGAGATGCTCCTCTTCGCCGTCGACCACGTCGGCGAACGCATCACCGAACGCGTGAGGACCCGCCTGACCGCGAGCCCGGCCCAGTCGGCCGCCACCGCTCTGGGCCACGCGGCCGACGAGATCGCCCTGCTCCGCGAAGAACACCGCGCCGAAGCACGGATCTGGCTCGCGTTCATCGCCCAGGCCGCCGTCAGCGAGTCACTCGCCGACCCCCTGAGAACCGGCTACACGGCCCTCCAGGACCTCCTTACCCGCCTCATCACCGAGGCCGCCGACAGCGGCTCGGCCGACGAACGCCCCACCCCACCCGACCCCCGGCGCGAGGCCCGCACCCTGCTCGCCCTCGCCGACGGCCTCACCACCCACGTACTCATCGGCCACTTGACCGCAGCGGAAGCCGAGGAAGTCCTGCACACGCACCTGACCGGCCTCTGGGAACGCCTCGGCACCACCACCCGCCCCCGAAAGACCGCCTGACACCCAGGACACCCATCGCCCCGCGCGTACCGCGCCCACTGCACCGAATCACCAGGGCCGGGGGAGCAGCCACGGGCACAGCGCGGAAGAATTCCGCCACACCGCCCGCCGCCACCCGACCACTACCGGCCTCAAGGCCGCCGGGCTCCGGCTCACCGCAGCCGGATTCGCGGACCGGATCCGCTCCGACCCGCAGACGGCCACCGACCACCACGACCACCACGACCACCACGGCGCTTGCGCGCCACTGCACAAGAACACCCTGTCCGGCCAGGGCCCGGCCCGTGCACAGGTCCGCCGCGACGGGGTCGGCGCGCTCCAGCAGCGCCGCGATGCCGCACCTGCGCGCAGGGAACGCACTCCGCCCCTACCGCACCCACTCAGATACCGCCGAACTCCCCACGCCCTGCCGCCGCCGCGAACGCGCTCCACGCGGCGGGCGAAACCGCCAGGTTCAGATCGAGAGAATCCGGCACAAGCTCAAGCACCTGGTCGGCCTCGGCGTCCTCGCGGAGCCCGAACCCGGCTTGTTCGCCCAGCGCCGTCCATAGCTGCCGGCCACCGGCCCGCCGCCGGGCTCGCGGCGGATCGCTAATGGCCCGTCGTGCGGAGCCACCGCAGCGTTGCGACAAGCTCTTCGCCGAAGTCCTCGCAAAGCGTGAGCAACTCGCGTCCCACGGACGAGTCGAGCAGCCCATCGGAATCGGGAAGGGTGCGGAGGGCGCCGTGGCACGCGGACTCGACCGCGAAGTTGCGTGAGGCGAAGTAGCCCTCGCCGCTCGTCCGGTTCGCCAGGCCAGCGAGGTACTGGTGGTGCGCGTCCTCCAAGGGATGGGAGTAGAACGAGCCCTCGATGAGACCGTCCAGGTAGCCCGCCAGACCGGACGACAGCTCGACTACTCGTTGGGCCTCGTCCAAGCCTGGCGTGTCGAGCAGCTCGCCGAAGGCCCACAAGCCCCCGACGATTTCCAGTTGGAAGAGCTGGACCGAGTCCGGGTCGACTTCCGACTCGAAGAGCGGGGCCGTGCACAACTCGGTGAATGCCTGACCGTAGGCGTAGTTCGACTGTTCCCCAGGAGGTTCCGCTGCCAGTCGGAACAGCGACTCCAGCACATGCGGGTCGACGCCCCAGTCCGCATCCATTTCGAACGCCAGTACCGGTGCACGCCACCGCCACAGTGCCAGAGCGGCGGCCTGACGCAGGCGAACGGGCTTCAGGTCAGCCAACCCCTCGTTCAGTGCCACGTCGGTGCGTCACCCTTCTGATCGCCGTGCCCCTGGCCACTGTAGAAGCTGGCGAAGGGACCGCGTGATCTTCCGAGCCGTGGCCGACTCAAGCCCGCAGGCGAAGCTGGACATACCGGCTCAGAACGCCCTCTCAGGTTGCGCAAAACTCCCCGCGCCCGGCTGCCGCCGCGAACGCGCTCCAGGCAGCGGGCGAGACCGCCAGGACGGGACCCTGCGGGTCCTTGCTGTCCCGTACCAGCACGACGCCGTGCGAACCCGTCAGGTTCAGGGCCGGCTGAACGCAGTCTCCGCCGTTGCTGTCGCTGTACGAGCTGGACTTGAACCACGCGATCGACCGGAGCGCATCGGCGTTGGAACGCTGCACAGACATGGGGTTGACCAGTCCTTCCCGACTCGATTGCGAACCGCTCAGATGCCGCCGAACTCCCCGCGCCCGGCTGCCGCCGCGAACGCGCTCCAGGCAGCGGGCGAGACCGCCAGGACGGGACCCTGCGGGTCCTTGCTGTCCCGCACCAGCACGACGCCGTGCGAACCGGCCAGGTTCAGGGCCGGCTGGACGCAGTTCCCGCCGTTGCTGTCGCTGTACGAGCTGGACTTGAACCACGCGATCGACCGGAGCGCATCGGCGTTGGAACGCTGCACAGACATGGAATTGACCAGTCCTTTCATGACTCGGCAGATCAGCGCGGCCGAATCCGGAACGGAGAGCACCTGACCGCGAAACCAATCATAGGCGCGGGAGTAGCGGGCGATCTCGCTTGGATCAGTAGTGAAGTGACCGGAAGTCAGGCTCTCGGAGTAGAGGTGACGCTGGCCGTTCGACATGGTCAGCAGGGTGAACGAGGTACCAGCCGGGGCGCGTTCGCCAAGCTCCATGGGGGCGACTTGGATCACGATGTTGGGCCGTCGCATCAAGGCCAGCAGGTGGTCAAGTTGACGGTGCATCACCTTGGCTCCGCCCACCGTGCGCCGGATCACCGATTCGTCGAGGACGACGGAGAGCCGAGGCCCGTCGTCGGCCAGGAAGCGTGTCTGGCGACTGATTCGAGCGGCAACTCTCGCCTCGATCTGTGCGGGAGCAGGTTTGGTCTGTCCTCGCTCGAAGATCGCCGCCGCATAGCCGGGCTCCTGGCACGCACCCGGAACCAGGCCGACGGCGTACTCCAGCACCTCCTCCGCCTGCGCCTCCCGCTCGGCGAACACCTGGAACCACTCGGGGTGCGCCACCTCCCGGTACCAGCCCACCCGTTCGTAGGCGTTGGTCAACAGCCCTTCCGCACCAACGAGTTGGTCGATGCGGCGGACCATCTCCACGGCCGGCACCCGTTCGCCCGACTCGAAGCGGCTGATGAGCGAGGGGTCGCAGTGCACCTCGCGGGCCAGCCCGGCCTTCTTGAGGCCGGCCTTCTCGCGCAGTTCCCCCAGCAGCCAGCCGAACGCGGCCGGGGTCATGTCCGTCGGGCTTCCGGTTGCTTCCCCCGTGCGACGCGCCAACCCCGCTCCCCAGTTCGATCATGACAGCTCGTCAGTGTCACGCCTCTCCGCCTGTTCACGGTACCGCTTTCTGCCGATGCTGGTGACGCACCGAGGAGAACACAGAGACAGGCGGTAACCGTCATGGGAAACTCCCTGCTCGACCGGCTGGAGCGGCAGGACCGGGCTTTCGCGTACAAGGTGCGCGACGGCCTCCGGGACGCCCTCGGCTCGGCGGGCCTCAGGCTGCCCTCACTGGGGGTGGAGCGGAGCGTCACCGGCGCGCACCTGGTGCAGTTGGGCGGGGTCGCTCCGGAGGTGGCGAGCGAGTTGGCGACCCTGGTGTGGGCGGGCGCGCCCTACGTGCGGGCCGTGCGGGGCGGGGAGTTCGCCGAGATCGCCGGGGCCGTCCGGGCGTACGGGCAGGGGGAGTTGCTGGTCGACACGGGGACCGGGCGGCTGGGCGGGTTCTCCCACGTCGACGGGCGGGGAGCCCTGGTGCTGGTACCGGCGGACGGGGGCGCGCCCTGGTCGGTGGGTCGGGGCGCGGTGCGCCATGCCACCTGCGCGGATCTGGGCGCCGCCTCGTGAACGACGCGTTACGGCAACGGACTTGGGAGATCGCCGAGCAGCTCTCCCGGGCCGGCGGCGGCGGGGAGGCCCGGCTGACCACAACTTTCCGTCCCCATAAGGGTGTTCACCCGCCAGGCTGACCGCAAGGGACCGGGGACGACCGTGCAGGACGTCGCGGACGAGCCGGCGGGCGTGCTGCTCTCCTTCGCCGCGGACGTCCGGCTGCTGCCCCCGGACCGCTTCGAGCCCCTGCTGCGCGACGTCGAGGGCCTCCCGGTGACCGCCGCCCTGGACGGCACCGCCCCCCACCGGCGTGTCCCCGGCCGCCTCCACCGGCGTGTCCCCGGCCGCTGCCGCGCCCTGATACCGCCCGGGCGGGGCGGGCGGTCCGTCAGTTGTGTGGCCGATCATCGTACTCCGTTCGGCGAACGTTCAGGAAGCAGTCCCTGACCGCGTGGGGTCAAGTCCCTAAGGTCTCCTTCGGTTACGGAGGAAGGGACTCATGGACACACTCCTCGCGGTCCGGGCCCGGGGCGTCACCAAGCGGTTCGGTGACGTCATCGCGCTGGACGGGGTCGACCTGGAGGTCGCGCAGGGCCGGATCCACGGCCTGGTGGGGCCCAACGGGGCGGGCAAGACGACGCTGCTGGGGCTGCTGCTGGGGCTGGCGGCGGCCGACGGGGGCAGCCTGGAGATCCTGCGCACGCCGGTCGGCCGGGCCCAGGCCGCCCCCGAAGGGGTGGCCGGGTTCGTCGACGGGCCCGGTCTGTACCCGGCCCTGACGGCCCGGCAGAACCTGGCCGCGCTGCGCGGCCGGGACCGGCGGGGCGCGGGCATCGACGAGGTGCTCGACCAGGTCGGGCTGACCGACGTCGCCGACGACCGGGCGGCCGGCTTCTCGCTGGGCATGCGCCAGCGCCTCGGGCTGGCCGCCGCGCTGCTCGCCCGGCCCCGGCTGCTGATCCTGGACGAGCCCTCCAACGGGCTGGACCCGGCGGGCAAGCGGCACGTGCACGGCGTGCTGGAGCGGCTGGCGGACGACGGCACCGCCGTGGTGCTCTCCAGCCACCGGATGGACGACCTGGAGGCGCTCTGCTCCGAGGTCACCGTGCTGGCCACCGGCCGGGTGGTCTTCTCCGGCCCGCTGGGCGAACTGGCCGCCGCGAACCGCGAACTCGACTACCGGCTGCTCACCTCCGACCCGGCCGCGGCCCGCCGGATCGCGGCCGGCACCGACGGCGTCCGGACGCTCGGCGACGGGCCGGCGGCCCGGCTCCGGCCGGACGACGGCCGGCTGGTGCTGCGCGCCCCGCTGGACGCCCTGGACGCGCTGGTGGCGCGGCTGGTCCGGGAGGGCGTCGCGGTGCGCGAACTGGCGCCCGTGGTCTCGCCGTTGGAGGCCGCCTTCCTCGCCCTCACCGACCAGCAGCAGGAGGCGGGCCGATGACCGCGACCACTCCCCCGGCCACCGGAGCCGCGACCACCGCAGACACCGGGGTCGCGCCGCCCGCCGTGCCCGCGCCGCCCGCCGTCCGCCCGGTGCCGGTGGCCCGCGCCTACCGCTTCGAGCTGGTGAAGCTGGTCGCGCAGTGGCGGATCCGGCTGCTGGTGCTGGCCTGCTGGCTGGCGCCGGGGCTGTTCGTGGCCGCGGTGGGGCAGCAGAGCACGCTGCCCACCGACACCCTGTTCGGCCGCTGGATGCACGCCACCGGGTGGGCCGGGCCGCTAGTGGTGCTGGGGTTCGCGGGGAGCTGGGCGCTGCCGCTGCTGACCGCGGTGGTGGCCGGTGACGTGTTCGCCGCCGAGGACCGGCTGGGCACCTGGCGGCACCTGCTGGTGGCGGTCCGCTCGCCGCGGCGGATCTTCGCCGCGAAGGCGCTGGCCAGCCTGACGGTGCTGGTGCTGCTGGTGGCGGGGCTGGCGGTGTCGGGCGCGGTCGGCGGGGTGCTGGCGATCGGCGACCACCCGCTGGTGGGCCTGGACGGGCACCTGCTGGCGCCCGGGGACGCCGCGCTGCGGGTGCTGCTGGCCTGGTTGTGCGCGCTGGCGCCGACGCTGGCGCTGGCCGGGATCGGCCTGCTGGGGTCGGTCGCGCTGGGGCGCTCCCCGATGGGGCTGCTGCTGCCCGCGGTGGTGGCGCTGGCGGTGCAGTTGGCGCAGATGATGCCGCTGCCGGTCGCGGTGCGGATGGCGCTGCCGGGCTACGCGTTCCTGTCCTGGAACGGGCTGTTCACCGGCCCGGTGCAGGCGGGTCCGCTGCTGATCGGGGTGGCGGTGTCGCTGGTGTGGGCGGTGGCGGCCACGGCGCTGGCCCGACTGCTGTTCCTGCGGCGGGACTTCACCGGTCCGGGGCACGACGGGTCGGGCCGGCGGGCGCTGCTGCTGGGGGCGCTGCCGCTGGCCGGGCTGCTGGCGGCCACCGTCGGGGTGCTGGCGCCGCTGACCGGGGGGACGGGCTCGGGCGTCGACCAGGACAAGGTGCAGCGCGCGGTGGCCACCGCGTTCGGGCACCTGTACCGGCTGCAGAGCGCCGAGTTGAACCGTCCGGACGTCACCGAGGAGCAGTTGGCGGTCGGCGCGTCCTGCGACAAGGGCAGCACCCTGGTCGAGCCGGAGGGGCCGGGCAACGACTGGCGCTGCACCGTCACCTGGCACCTGCCGGACGTGGCGGCCACCGGCACCGCGGTCTATCAGCTGGACGTCGCCCCCGACGGGCGGTTCGTCGCCGACGGCGACGGGCCGAAAGAGGTGAACGGCTACTTCCTGGTGCGCACCGCCACCGGCGACGCACCGAACCCGCTCTGGCAGTTCGACGGGAACGTCGAGCTGCTTCCGGCATCATCGAAGGGATAGCAGCATGCAGGTCACACGTCGCCGCGTCGGCGCCGAGCAGCAGCCGGCCGGGCTCCCCGGCCACCGTCCGCTCCGGGGGCGCAGCCGCCGCCGGACCCTGCTGACCGCCACCGCCACCGCGGTGGTGCTGGCGGCCGGCTCCGGGGTCGGCTTCGCCCAGGGCAGCCCGTTCGGCGAGAACCGGGTCGGCCAGGTCTACGAGCGGGGCCGGCTGGTCTCCGACAACCAGTACGTCGACCCGTACGGCGAGCGGCTGGTCATCGACAACGGCAAGATCATGTCGTCCACGGTGAGCCCGGACGGCAGCCACCTGGCGGCCGCGGTCGCCGACGGCGGCGCGGCGCTGGCGATCGTGGACGTGCGGAACTGGAAGGTGCAGCAGCTGGTCGGCAGCGCGGCCACCTCGGTGCCGCGGATCGGCAGCAACAGCGTGGGCCAGGAAGGCCCGACGTACTCGCCGGACGGGAAGCAGCTGTGGCTGGGGCAGCCCGACGGCTACACCCGGTTCGACGTGAACCCGGACGGCAGCGTCGCCAACCCGGTGGTCGTGAAGATCGCCAAGTCCGGTTCGCAGCAGGCCCTGGTGGCCGGGCTGGTGTTCTCCGCGGACGGCTCGACCGCGTACGCGGCGGTCAACGGCCAGAACCGGGTGGTGGCGATCGACACCGCGAGCGCCACCGTCAAGCAGAGCTGGGCGGTGGGCATCGCGCCGCGCGGCATCGCCCAGGCCGGCGGCAAGCTGTACGTCAGCAACGAGGGCGGCCGCCCGGCCAAGCCCGGCGAGAGCACCATCAACTCCTACGGCACCCAGGTCCCGGCCGACCCGGACACCGGCGCCACCACCACCGGCACGGTCAGCGTGATCGACCTGGCGGACCCGTCGGCCGCTCCGGCCAGTGTCGACGTCGGCCTGCACCCGACCGCGGTGTACGCCAAGAACGGCGCGGTGTTCGTCACCAACACCGCGACCAACAGCGTCTCGGTGATCGACACCCGCAACGACAAAGTCGTCCAGACCATCGCCACCCGGCCGTGGTCGGAGGCGTCGATCGGCTACGAGCCCAACGCGGTGACCCTCACCGACGACGGCCACCTGCTGGTGACGCTGGGCCGAGCCAACGCGGTCGCGGTGTACCGGTACGCGGGCCCGCAGGAGCCGGCGAGCTACGTCGGCCTGCTGCCGACCGACTACTTCCCCTCCGGGATCTCCTCCTCCGGCAAGGACGTCCTGGTCGCCAACACCCGCGGCATCGACGCCCGCCGCCCGACCACGGCGGCCGGCCACGCCACCCACGACACCACCTCCAGCGTGGTGCGCTTCACGCTGCCCAGCGACAAGGAGATCCGCAAGCAGACCGCCAAGGTCTTCGCGCAGAACAACTGGACCCGCAACGCCGCCGAGGCCGCCACCGGCAAGAAGGCCAAGGCGGTGCCCGTCCCGGAGAAGATCGGCGACCCGTCGACCATCAAGCACGTCTTCCTGCTGGTCAAGGAGAACCGGACGTACGACCAGGTCTACGGCGACCTGCCGCAGGGCAACGGCGACGCCTCGCTGGCCCAGTTCGGCGCGAACGTGACGCCCAACCAGCACGCGCTGGCCGAGCAGTTCGGGCTGTACGACAACACGTACGACATCGGCACCAACTCCGCCGAGGGCCACAACTGGCTGATGCAGGCCGACAATCCGGAGTACACCGAGTCCTCGGCCGGCGAGTACCTGCGCAGCTACGACACCGAGGACGACTCGCTGGGCCACCAGGCCAGCGGCACCCTGTGGAGCGGCGTCCAGGCGGCCGGGCGCAGCGTGCGGGACTTCGGGGAGTTCCACCAGTTCCTGGCCAAGCCGGCCGGCGCGAGCTGGCAGAACCTGTACTGCGACACGAAGAACATGCAGGCCACCGGCGCCGGTTCGGCCTACCAGCTGGTCTCCTCCTCGCCGATCCCGTCGCTGAACAAGGTGTCGGTGCCGGCCTTCCCGAAGTTCGACACCAGCGTCCCGGACGTCTACCGGGCGCAGATCTGGAAGCAGGACTTCGAGCGGAACGGCCCGGCGAACCTGAACATGCTGTGGCTCTCCAGCGACCACACCGGCGGTCCGGCCAACGCCGCCGCCCAGGTCGCGGACAACGACCTGGCGGTCGGGCAGATCGTCGACGAGATCACCCACAGCCCGTACTGGAAGGACTCGGCGATCTTCGTCGTCGAGGACGACTCGCAGGCCGGCCTGGACCACGTCGACGGCCACCGGGCGCCGATCCAGATCATCAGCCCCTACGCGCAGCACGGGGCGGTGGACAGCCGCTACTACTCGCAGATCAACCTGGTCCGCACCATCGAGCAGATCCTCGGGGTCAAGCCGATGAACCAGAAGGACACCGCGGCCACCCCGATGACCGGGGCGTTCACCCGCACCCCCGACTACACGCCGTTCACCGCGCTGCCCAACCGGACCTCGCTGACCAACGGCCTGGCCACCGCGCCGTCCTGCGGTCTGGACGTCCCGGCCCCGCAGGCCGCGACCGCCGCCGCCGCGCCGACCGGGGCCGTCCCGGCGGCCGCCGCGGAGGTGGCCGCGAAGTGGTCGGAGTGGAAGAAGCAGCAGCGGCTGACCGGCACCGACGCGGCGCCGGACCGGGCCAACCCGGCCCAGATGAACCACCTCACCTGGTACGAGGCCCACGACTGGGCCACCCCGTACCCGGGCGAGCGGACGGTCCTCGCCCCGGCGGACGTCCCGGGCGCCTACCTGCCCTCCGCGGAGCTCGACGGCTGACCCGTCCCCGCCCAGCCCCGTCCCCGCTCCGGTGGAACTGCCCGCCGCACCGTCCCAGGTGCGGCGGGCAGTTCCGTTCGGGCGGGCCTCGCCGTGCAGAGAGTAGGCGGCGGCCGCGCGCCCCGTCAATGAAAAGTACCGATATTCGATCGGAAACTCCTGCCGTCCGGACGCTCCGGCGTTTTCCCAGCCCATCCGGCCCGGGGCGACGGCAAACCTGACGATTCGTCCAACTTCTGCTGCGTGCAGCCTTATTGACTGGGGCGGATTTCCGGCACTAGCTTCTTGGAAGTTCGATCGAGATTTCGAAACTTTCGAAATATCTGACGTCCCTTCCCCACCCCCAGCACCCCCGCACCAAGGAGTTCGCTGTGAAGCTACGCCGTCAGCTCGCGGCCGCCGCCGCCACCGCCGCCGTCCTCATGCTCGTCCCGTCCGCGGTCGCGGCCGCCGGCGGGGAGAAGGGCCGGGCCGACGACTCGCTGCGGGCCCTGGGCGCGCGCCAGGACCTGCGGATCGGCACCGCCGTCGACGACGCCCACCTCGGCAGCGACGCCGCCTACACCAAGATCGTCGCCGACCAGTTCTCCGTCGTCACCGCGGAGAACGCCATGAAGTGGGAGTCCGTGGAGCCCACCCGGGGCACCTACGACTGGGCCGCCGCCGACCGCCTGGTCCGCTTCGCCCAGCAGAACGACCAGAGCGTCCGCGGCCACACCCTGCTGTGGCACAACCAGCTGCCGTCCTGGCTCACCACCGGCGTCGCCGACGGCACCATCGGCACCGCCGAACTCCGCGACATCCTGCGCAAGCACGTCACCGACGAGGTCACCCGCTACCGCGGCAAGATCTGGCAGTGGGACGTCGCCAACGAGGTCTTCGCCAACTCCTGGGACCCCAACCCGCTGCCCAACGGCCTGAACGGCGACGACTTCTGGATCAAGAACCTGGGCGAGGGCGTCATCGCCGACGTCTTCCGCTGGGCCCACCAGGCCGACCCCAAGGCCCTGCTGTTCTACAACGACTACAACATCGCCGGACAGGACGGCACCAACGCCAAGTTCCAGGCCGTCCACGACTTCTTCGCCAAGCTCGTCGCCCAGGGCGTGCCCGTCAACGGCATCGGCGAGCAGGGCCACCTCGACACCCAGTACGGCTTCGACGCCCAGCGCTTCCAGGCCGACCTCCAGTCCTACGGCGACCTCGGCCTGAAGGTCGCCGTCACCGAGGCCGACGTCCGCACCTTCGTCAACAACTCGACCGAGCAGGTCCCGACCAGCCAACTGGCCGCCTTCGCCCAGCCGTTCGAGTTCTCCGAGATGCTCAAGGGCTGCCAGCTGGTCCGCCAGTGCATCTCGTTCACCGCCTGGGGCGTCTACGACGGCGACTCCTGGATCCCCGGCACCTTCGCCGGCACCGGCTACGGCCTGCTCTACGACGTGGCCATGAAGCCGAAGCCCGCCTACTACGCCCTCCAGCAGGACCTCGCCCTCGCCGCGGGCAACGCCCGCCACAACGGCAAGTAACCCCCTTCCCCACCGACCGGCCCGCCGGAGCGCCCACCCCCACGGGGCGCCCGGCGGGCCCCTTCACGCCGGGCCGGGCTCCGGGCCGCCGGCCCCCGGCCGCAGGAGGTCCAGCGCGTCCAGGGCGAGGTAGGCCGCGGCGGTGTCGGTCAGCCCGCCCCTGCGGAGCACGCGGGTGCGGAACTCCTCCAGCGGAAGGGTGACGACCTCGATGAACTCGGTGCGTTCCGGGGCCGGTTCGGCGACCTTGACGCAGTCGGTGGCGAAGAAGGCGAAGCGCCGGACGTCGGAGTAGGCGTCGTGCCAGTACGGTCCGGCCGCGCGGACCTCGCCCCGGTAGCCGGTCTCCTCCAGCAGTTCCCGGGCGACGGCGTCCAGCGCCTCCTCGCCGGGTTCGAGGAAGCCGCCCGGCAGTTCGTGGAGCACGCGGTCGGGTCCCGGGCGGTACTGGCGGGCGAGGACGACGCGGCGGTCGGGGGTGAGGGCGAGCACCGCGCCGGCCGGGCGCTCGCGCTTGAGGTAGAACTCCTCCCTCCGCCCGTCGGGCAGCACGTAGTCGACGCGTTCCACGGACCGGCCGAACCTGCTGAAGACGGTGGTGCGTTCGGTCGCGTGCCACGGGGCGGTGGTGTCGGTCATGCCCGGACTGTACGGCGCCGGGTGGTCCCTCGTCGCCGGTGGCCGCGGTCCGCACGGCTGGAGCACGCCCGGCCGCGGCCCTCCGGGGAGTTCGGGGAGGGACGCGGCCGGGGTGGTGGTGCGGGTGGGAGGGGTCAGGCGGTGCGGAAGGCCGCGTGGAGGTGGCGGGTGTGGTCGAGGGTGCGGGTCGGGCCGTCCAGGTGGACGGTGGCGGTGAGGCGGGGGTCGGTGCTGGAGGCGGCGATCCGCAGTTCCAGGGCGCCGGGTTCGACGGTCCGGCGGCCGTCGCGGCCGGTGAAGGAGGCGAGGTCGGCGGGGACGGTGATCTCGACGCGGGTGTGTTCGCCCGCGTCCAGGGCGATCCGGCGGTAGCCGATCAGGCGCTGCACCGGCTGGACGACGCTGGCGACCGGGTCGTGCAGGTAGAGCTGGACGGTCTCGCTGCCGGCCCGGTCGCCGGTGTTGCGCAGGGTGAAGGAGAGGGTGAACGCGCCGTCGGTGGGGGCGAGTTCGTTCTCCACGGCCAGCTCGCTCCAGTCGAAGGAGGTGTAGCCGATGCCGTGCCCGAAGCCGAACGCCGGGGTCGGGTCGGTGCTGGAGACCTCGCTGGGCCCGGCGAGGCGGGCGGCCAGGTAGGTGGAGGGCTGCACGCCCGGGCGGGCCGGGATGCTGACGGGGAGCCGGCCGGACGGGTTGACCCGGCCGCTGAGCACGGCGGCGACCGCCTCGGTCCCGGCCTCGCCGGGGAAGAAGGTCTGCACCAGGGCGGCCGCCTCGGTGACGGCGCGGCCCAGCGCGTAGGGGCGCCCGGCCAGCAGCACCGGGACGACGGGCTTGCCGGTGTCCAGCAGCGCGTCGAGCAACTGCCGCTGCACGCCGGGGAGTTCGAGCAGCTCCACGTCGCAGCCCTCGCCGCTGGTGCCGCGCCCGAACAGGCCGGCCCGGTCGCCGAGCGCGACGATCACCACGTCGGCCCGGCGGGCGGTCTCGAGCGCCTCGGCGAACCCGGAGGTGTCGGTGCTGTCGATGCCCGACCCGGCCGCCGTCCAGATCTCGCTGCCGGGGAACTCGGCCGCCAACGCCTGGCGCAGCGTGGGCAGTTCGATGCCGACCGGGGTGTCCGGGTGCTGGCTGCCGACGTGCACGGGGAAGGCGTAGCAGCCGAGCACCGAGGTCGGGGTGTCCGCGTTGGGGCCGATCAGCGCGATCCGGCGCGGGGCGCGCAGCGGCAGGGTTCCGTCGTTGCTGAGCAGCACCACGGCCCGTTCGGCGATCTCCCGGGCCAGCTGCCGGTTCTCCGGCCGGTCCAGGTCGACGGTGCCGCGCAGCGCCCGCGGGTCGTCCAGCGGCCGGCCGGCCAGCACGGCGGGGACGGCCTGCCAGTCCTCGTCGAGCAGGCCGAGTTCGGCCTTCTGGGTCAGCACCCGGCGCAGCGCCCGGTCGATCAGCGCCTCGGGGACGGTGCCGTCCTGGACGGCCCGCAGCAGCGGTTCGCCGAAGGTCTTGACGGTGGGCAGTTCCACGTCGACGCCGCTGTCCAGGGCGAGGGCGGCGGCCTGCGCCCAGTCCCCGGCGACGCCGTGCAGCAGTTTGAGGAAGGCGATGCCGAAGTAGTCGGCGACCACCGTCCCGTCGAAGCCCCAGGTGTCGCGCAGCAGCCCGGTGAGCAGTTCGCCGTCGGCGGCCGAGGGGACGCCGTCGGTGTCGGTGTAGGCGTGCATGACCGAGCGCGGGCGGCCCTCGCGGACGGCCATCTCGAACGGCGGCAGGATGACGTCGGCGCGCTCGCGGGCGCCCATCCCGACCGGGGCGAGGTTGCGTCCGGCGCGGGAGGCGGAGTATCCGGCGAAGTGCTTGAGGGTGGCGACGATGCCCGCGGACTCCAGGCCCTGCACGTAGGCGGTGGCCACCGTGCCGACCAGGTACGGGTCCTCGCCGATGGTCTCCTCGACCCGGCCCCAGCGGGCGTCGCGGACCACGTCCAGGACGGGCGCCAGGCCCTGGTGGACGCCGACCGAGCGCATGTCGCGGCCGATCGCGGCGGCCATCTCGCGGACCAGGTCGGGGTCGAAGGTGGCGCCCCAGGACAGCGGCACCGGGTAGGCGGTGGCGCCCCAGGCGGCGAAGCCGGCCAGGCACTCCTCGTGGGCGAGGGCGGGGATGCCGAACCGGTTGGCGGCGGCGATCCGCTGCTGGCTGCGGGCCAGCGAGAGCGCGCCGAGCGCCGGGTCGACCGGGACGGTGCCGAACGGGCGGGTCAGCTGGCCCAGGCCGTTCGGGAGCAGGTCGTCGAGGTCGGGCGGCTCCTCCATGTCGTGCTGGTGCGGGGCGACGTCGCCGCCCTCGTCGGAGGCGCCGACCCAGAGGCCGACCAGCTGGCCGAGCTTCTCGGGGAGCGTCATCTCGGCGATCAGGGCGTCCGCGCGCTCCGCCGGGGTCAGCGCGCGGTCGCGCCAGCGGGAGGCGGAGGGGGCGGTGGGTGCGGCCGGGTTCGTCTCGGCGGCCAGTTCGGCGGTCATTTCGGCGGTCACTTTCCTCCGACGCCCATGAGGCCCTGGACCAAGGCGCGACGGGCGAACAGGTAGACGATGAAGATCGGGAGCATCGACAGCACGACGGCGCTGAGCAGGCCGGGCACGTCGACGCCGTGCTCGGTCTGGAAGTTGTACAGGCCGAGGGTGATGACCTTGGTGCTCTCCGACTGGGTGAGGATCAGCGGGAACAGGAAGCCGTTCCACGCCTGGAGCGCCGAGAAGACCACGATGGAGGACAGGCCGCCCTTGGACAGCGGCACGACCATCTGCCAGAACACCCGCCAGGGGGTGGCACCGTCCATCGCCATGGCCTCGTACAGCTCGTTGCTGATGTCGCGCATCGCACCGGTCAGCACCAGCGTGCACACCGGCAGGCAGAACGCCGCGGTGGGCAGGATGATGCCGATCAGGTGGTCGTACAGTCCGGCCTTGCTGATCACGTAGAACATCGGCACGATCACGGCCTGGGCGGGGATCGCCAGGCCCAGCAGGAAGATCCGGAAGACCGTGCTGATGGTCCTGCCCTGGGCCCGGACGATCGCGTAGGCCAGCGGGGGCACGACGAGCAGCACGATGGCGACCACGCTCACCGTGACGATCACGGTGTTGAGGAAGTCCTGGCCGAAGCCGTTGGAGAAGTCGTCGACGTAGTTCTTGAGGGTCAGGTGCTCGGGGAAGCTGAGCGGGCCCTCGGAGGAGTAGCTGGAGCGGGTGCGGAACGTCGAGATCAGCAGGACGTACAGCGGGAAGCCGACGACGACCAGCCAGACCAGCGAGCCGAGCCCGGCGAGGTAGTTGGGACGCCTGCGCATCACAGTCCCTCCGTCGTGCCGCGCATCTTGTCGTAGCCGGAGAGCCGGACGACGGCGAGCGAGATCAGGGTGGCGACCACCACGAGGACCAGCGCGATGGCCGAGCCGGAGCCGAAGTCGAAGCTCTTGAAGGCCTGCTGGTACATGTAGAAGGCGCTGTTGGTGGTGTCGGTGCCCGGGCCGCCCTGGGTCAGGATCAGCACGGTGTCGAAGGTGGTGAGGCCGCCGACCAGCATCAGGATCACCGAGGTGATCATGGTGTTGCGCAGCTGCGGCAGGGTGATGTGCAGGAACTGCCGGACCTTGCCGGCGCCGTCGATGGACGCGGCCTGGTAGAGCACCTGCGGGATCGCCCGGGCGCCGCCCTGGTAGAGCAGGGCGTGCATCGGCGTCCACTGCCACATGCCGACGAAGGTCAGCACGGCGATGGCGCCGCTCTGCGAGCCCATCAGGTTGCCGTCCCCGAACAGCCACTGCATCTGCGAGGGGACGCCGAAGTTGGGGTCGAGGATGGCCCGCCAGACCACCGAGATCGCGGTGGCGGACAGCAGCAGCGGGATGAAGAAGACCGCGGACAGCACGGCCCGGTTGCGCTGGTGCCCGGCCGCCCACACGCCCAGCAGGATGCTGAC
The DNA here is from genome assembly GCF_000721345.1 of Kitasatospora sp. NRRL B-11411. NCBI lineage: Bacteria > Bacillati > Actinomycetota > Actinomycetes > Kitasatosporales > Streptomycetaceae > Kitasatospora > Kitasatospora sp. NRRL B-11411. The sequence goes on from NZ_JOGH01000011.1 coordinate 45,253, forward strand.
CGGGGTCTGCACCACGACGCCGGCCACGGTGAGCACCAGGGTGAGCCAGATGCTCTGGGTCATCACCGGGTCGTGCAGCAGCTTGGTCCAGTTGTCCAGGCCGTTGAAGGTGGGGGCGCCCACGCCGTCCCAGCTGGTGAAGGACAGCACCGCGACCAGCACCAGCGGCAGGAGCGCGAACAGCAGGAAGAAGACGGTCGCGGGAACCGCCCAGACCAGGCCCGGGCGGGTCACCCCGACACCGGCCCGGCGTCCGGCGCGCGCGCTGCGGCCGGACCCGGACCCGAGGGAGGAAGTACTCATGGAGTTTCGTCTCAGGAGGCGGGCAAGGCCTGCATGGCCTTGATGAAGCCGTCCACGTCGAGCTTGCCGTTGAAGAACTGCTGCACGGCGGTGTGGATGGGCGTGGTGGCGGCCGGCGGGTACGCCTGGTCCCAGGAGAGCTGGAACGACGGGGCGGCCTTGACCAGGTTGTACTGGTACTTCGAGTAGTCGGGGCTGGCCGAGGTGTCGAGGAACTGCTCGGTGTTGGTGGTGGTCGGCAGGTTGCCGATGGCCAGCTGGGCCTTCACGAACTCGTCGGAGTACATGAGCTTGAGGAACTCGGCGGCTTCCTTGGGGTGCTTGGTCTTCTTCAGCACCGAGTAGAAGTTGTTGGTGTTGCCGACCACGTCCGCCGGGTCGCCCTTGCCGCCGGCCACGGCCGGGAAGTTGCTGTAGCCGAGGTCGTTCTTGGCGAAGTCCGGGTTGGCGTCCTGCTGGGTGGCGTACGCCCAGGAGCCCATCAGCTCGAACGCGGCCTTGCCCTTGGCCAGCAGCGCCGGGGAGCCGCCGTCGGTGAACTTCACCGAGTCGAAGTTGGAGCCGAACGCGCCCGCGTCGACCAGCTGCTTGAGCATGCCCAGCGCCTTCTTCGACTCCGGGCTCTCCCAGGCGGTCTTGTCGCCGGACAGCGCCTTCTGGAACAGGTCGGGGCCGGCCACCCGGTCGAAGACGTACTCGTACCACATCAGGGTCGGCCACTGGTCGCCGCCGCCGAGCGCGAACGGGGTGACGCCCTTGCCCTTGAGGACGGTCACGGCGTTGAGCAGCTCGTCCCAGGTCTTCGGGACGCTCAGGCCCGCGTCGGCCAGCACCTTCTTGTTGTTGAACAGCAGCACCGGCTGGGTGCCGCGCATCGGGATGCCGTACGACTTGCCGTCGATCACCGCGGTGTTGAACACCGAGGGGAGGAAGTTGCTCTTCAGGCCCGGGTCCGAGGCGATCATGTCGTCCAGCGGGAGCAGCAGGTCCGCCTTGACGTAGGGCTGGATGCTGCCGCCGCCCCAGTTGAAGAAGATGTCCGGGGCCTGCGGGGTGTTGATGACGGTGTTCAGCTTGGACTGGTAGTCGGCGCCGGGGATGGTGTCCAGCACGACCTTGACCTTCGAGGTCTTGTTGAAGGTCTCGACGATCTGCTTCTCGACCTTGTTGCTGGCGTCGCCGTAGACCAGCACGTGGATGGTGTTGGAGCCGCCCGCGGCGGTGGAACCGCTGCTGCAGGCCGTCACGCCCACCGTCGCCAGGGAAAGGCCGAGGGCCACCGCGAAAGCGCGTCTCTTCATCGGAGAGTCTCCTAAAGTTTCGAGCCAAGTCCCGAAATAACTGCCTGGCCCGGACGCTAAGTTGCGAGCATGTTGCGGGTCAACCCCTCGTACCGAGGGTTACTGAAGCGTGATCCGGGGCTGGACCCGCACCGCCCGTGCCCTATGCTGCGTGCATGGAAAAGGGCGATGAACTGGGACGAGTCACCCTCGCGGACGTCGCGAGAGAGGCCGAGGTCTCCGTTTCGACGGTTTCGAAGGTTCTCAACGGACGTACCGACGTCTCGGCGTCCACCCGCGGCCGGGTCGAGCGGGTCCTGCGCGAGCACGACTACCAGCGCGCCGCCCGCAACGGCGGCGAGGCGCCGCTGATCGAGATCGTCTTCCACGAGCTCGACAGCCTCTGGGCGATGGAACTCCTGCGCGGCGTCGAGACCGTGGCCAACGAGCACGGCGCCGCCGTGGTGGTCGCCCACAGCGGCTCCCGGCACGCCCCCGGACCCGGCTGGATCGACGCGGTGCTGCGCCGCCGGCCGCTCGGCGTGGTGCTGGTCTTCTCCAGCCTCCCGCCCGAGCTCAAGCGCCAACTCCGGGCCCGCTCCATACCGTTCGTCATCATCGACCCGGCCGGCAACCCCGACCCGGACATCCCCTCGGTCGGCTCCGCCAACTGGGCCGGCGGCCTCGCCGCCACCCGGCACCTGATCGAACTCGGCCACCGCCGGATCGCCATCGTCACCGGCCCCGAGGACACCCTCTGCTCGCTGGCCCGGCTCGACGGCTACCGCTCGGCCATGTCGATGGCCGGCCTCGACATCGACCCCGCGCTGATCGCCTTCGGCGACTTCCACGCCGAGGGCGGACTCGCCCGCGCCAAGCAGCTGTTGGAGCTGCCCGACCGGCCCACCGCGATCTTCGCCGGCAGCGACCTGCAGGCCCTCGGCGTGATGGAGGCCGCCCGGGTCTGCGGCCTGCGGGTGCCCGAGGACCTCTCCGTGGTCGGCTACGACGACCTGGACATCGCCCAGTGGACCAGCCCCGCGCTGACCACCATCCGCCAGCCGCTGCGCGAGATGGCCGAGCAGGCCACCCGGCTGATCCTCGCCCTGCGCAGCGGCGAGGCCACCGCCGCCCCCACCCGCCTCGAACTCTCCACCACCCTGGTGGTGCGCTCCAGCACGGTGGCGCCCGGGCCCGCGGCGTCCTGAGCCGGGGCGTCCTGAGCCTGGGCGGGACGGGCCTCGGCGTCCTGAGCGGGGGCGGGACGGGCCTCGGCGCCCCGGCCGGGGCAGCTCTTCGAAACTTTCGACACTTCCCGCCCCTTGCCTCGCTGACCTCGGCGGACTAATTTGTAGCTTGCCATTGCAAATGGGAACGGCCGTACGCCGGGCGCCCCGCACCGACCCCCTGGGGGTGCACCGATGACGACCACCGACCCGACCGGAACCGACCCGACCGGCACCGGCCCGCTGACCAACTGGGCGGGGAACCTCGCCTTCGGCGCCCGCGCCGTCCACCGGCCCCGCAGCGTGGACGAGCTGCGCGAACTGGTCCGCCGCAGCGACCGCGTCCGGGCGCTGGGCAGCGGGCACTCGTTCAGCCCGGTCGCCGACACCGCGGGCGACCTGGTCCGGCTCGACGGCCTGCCCACCCGGATCGAGATCGCCCCCGACGCCCGCAGCGTCACCGTCTCCGCCGCCACCCGCCACGCCGAACTCGCCACCGCCCTGCACGCGGCCGGCCTGGCCCTGGAGAACCTGGCCTCGCTGCCGCACATCTCGGTGGCCGGCGCCACCGCGACCGGCACCCACGGCTCGGGCGACACCCGCCGCTCGCTCGCCGCCGCCGTCCGCTCCCTGGAGGTCGTCGGCGCCGACGGCGAACTGCGCACCACCGCCCACCCCGGCGCCATCGTCCACCTGGGCGCGCTCGGCATCGTCACCGCGCTCACCCTGGACGTGGTGCCCGCCTTCGACGTCCGGCAGTACGTCCACACCAGGCTCGCGCTCGCCGACTACGCCGCGCACCGGGACGAGATCCACGCCGCCGGGTACAGCGTCAGCCTGTTCACCGACTGGGGCTCGGACACCGGCCGGGTCTGGGTCAAGCAGCTCGACGACGGCACCCCGCCCGCCGCCGTCCCCGGCGCGCGGCCCGCCGCCCACCCCGAGCACCCGGTGCCCGGCATGCCCGCCGCCACCTGCACCCCGCAGCTGGGCGTCCCCGGCCCCTGGCACCAGCGACTGCCGCACTTCCGCCCCGAGTTCACCCCCAGCAGCGGCGCCGAGCTCCAGTCCGAGTACCTGCTGCCGCGCGCCGCCGCGGGCGCCGCGATCGCCGAACTGCGCTCGCTGGGAGCACAGTTGGCGCCGGTGCTGCACATCTCCGAGATCCGCACGGTCGCCGCGGACGACCTGTGGCTGAGCCCCTCGTACGGCCGCGACTCGACCGCCTTCCACTTCACCTGGAAGCCCGACCCCACCGCCGTCGCCCCCGCCCTCGCCGCCGTCGAACGCGCCCTGCTGCCGCTCGGCGGCCGCCCGCACTGGGGGAAGATCACCCTCGCCGACCGCGCCACCACCGGCTACGAGCGCCTCCCCGACTTCCTGGCGCTGCGCCGGGAACTCGACCCGGCAGGCAAGTTCGCCAACCGCTTCACCGAGCAACTGGCCGGCGCCGCCCGCTGATCCGCCCCGCCCGCCCTGTTCCCTCCCCACCCCCACCGCTTCCGCCGACCGGGCAGCCCCCCGCTTCGCCGCCCGGCCGACGGCGCCCGCCCCTGCCCGCCGCCCCCGGACACCCGGTCGCGGCGCGGCGGCGGACGGGCCGGTCGGCCGTCGGCCCGCAACGACGCGGAACCAGCCGACGGCCGATCCGAACTCCCGCCCGGCAGCCGGGCCTTGGCGCGCAGAGACCGCCCGGCGGCGAGCCCCCGGGCGGCAGAGCGACATGACGACATGGCGGCATGGCTGCGCACGGCTGTACGGCCGGGGCATGGCGGCAAGCCTTCGATCAGCCGGGCCGACCGGCCGGTGCCCCGGCCCGGGCCGCCGGGCCCACCGCCACCGCCGACCACCGCCCGTCCGGTCAGCGGACCGCTGGTTAGGATGCGGCGCAGACACGGCAGCAGAGCAGAGCGCAGCACGGCACGGCACAGGGGGCACCGGTGGGGAGCGGCAGTCGCGGCAGGGGTTTCCTGGGCCTCTTCCGGCGCCGGCGCGCGGACGAACTCGCGCAGATCGACGCCGAGATCACCGCCTTCGGCGAGGCGCTCGCCCGGTACGAGTTCACCTCCGCCCTCCCCTCCGGACCGACCGCGGACGAGACCGCGAACGAGACCGCGAACGAGGCAGCGGACGAGACCGCGCTCGCCGACTACGGCCGCGCCCTGGACGCCTACGAACGCGCCAAGCGGGACTTCGTCGGCGACCGCGACCGCGCGGACGCCGAGGACGTCGTGCGCGCCCTGGCGGAGGGGCGGCACGCGCTCGCCCGCGCCGAGGCCCGGCGGACCGGCCGGCCGGTGCCGGACCGGCGTCCGCCGTGCTTCTTCGACCCCCGGCACGGCCCGGCCACCACCGAGTTCCCGTGGTCGCCGCCCGACGGCGTGACCCGCCCGGTCCCGGTCTGCGCGGCCGACGCCGCCCGCCTCTCCGACGGGCTGCCGCCCGCCACCACCGCCCGCCACCCGAACCGGCGGCCGTCCCGGGCCGCCCGTCCCCCGGCGCCCCGCCCCGCAGCCGTCCAGCCACCCCCGGCAGTCGGGGCCGGCGCTCCCTGGCGGCCGTACAAGACCCCGCCGCCCGGCACCAGGACGGCGCACCGCGCCGAGGGCCGGGGCGAGCGCGAGGTCAGGCTGCACCGGCCCGATCCGGCCGAGCCCGCGCTGCTGGTGATCCGCTCGTCCTACGAGGGCGAGGTCCACCTCGTCGACGGCGCCGGCGGGTCCGGCGGCAGCACCCTGGTCATGCCGCACGCGCTGGAGCGGACGATGGTGCTGCTGCCCCCGGACGGCGGCGAGCACGTCCGGTTGCGGGTGGAGAAGCGGGGGCCGTGGCAGCTGTGGCTGCAGTCGCTGGAGCACGTGCCGGTCCTGGAGCGGAGCCTCTCCTTCAAGGGGCGGTACGTCTTCCGCCACGAGGGCGGGCCGGCCGCCATCCGGTTCAGCCACCGCGGCAGCGGGTCCTGCTGGGTCGAGGAGCTCACCGGGGAACTCACCGCCGGGGCCCGGCTGGTGAGCGGGAAGGGCACGTGCGACCTGACGGGGGAACTCCCGGGGCCGGGGCTCTTCCGCGTCCGGGCGAACCACGACTGGAGCCTCACCCGCCGGACCTGACCACGCGTCAAGCCTGACCACGCGTCAAGCCTGACCACCCGTCGACGGGCACCGAACGCCGGACGCCGACCGGCACCGGGCGTCCCGCCGCACCGGCCACGCCCGCCGCGCCCGCCACACCCGCCGCACCGGCCGAAAGGCGATCGGCGCCGATCGGTCGCGCCCGCGCCGCGCCCGGACCGCGCGTTCCGCGCCGCACCGGTCGAATCACCCGCCTTTTCCGGCCGACCGCAGGGCCGCTTCCGGGCATCATTACCGGCGCCGATCGAATATCGGCAGAAAGTTTCAACCGGAACATTGACACCCGAACTGCCCGGGTCAAAACTCTTCGCAGTCGGCCGTCGCCGACTTCCCCCCAGTCGAGCCGGGTCGCCGGTTCCATCCGCCTCCCGGGCTCCCCAGCGAACCACGAGGAGTCGCACCCCCATGCGCATCGCCAGTCTTTCGCCGCGCCCGCTGATCGCCGGGCTGGCCGTCGTCGCCACCGCGGCGGCCGCCCTGACCGTCTCCGCCGTCGATCCGGCCCCCGCCCGGGCCGCCACCTGCACCGGCTACGTCGGGCTCACCTTCGACGACGGCCCCTCCAACGACCACACCCCGGCGCTGCTGAACGCCCTCAAGCAGAACGGGCTGCGGGCCACCGTGTTCAACGAGGGCCAGTTCGCCGCCTCCTACCCGGCCCAGGTCCAGGCCGAGCTGGCGGCCGGGATGTGGATCGGCAACCACAGCTACACCCATCCCCACCTGGTCCAGGAGAGCCAGGCCCAGATGGACTCCGAGGTCGGCAACACCCAGTCGGCCATCGCCAACGCGGGCGGCGGCACCCCCAAGCTGTTCCGCCCGCCGTACGGCGAGACCAACGCGACCCTGAAGGCGGTCGAGGCCAAGTACGGCCTGACCGAGGTGATCTGGGACGTCGACTCGCAGGACTGGAACGGCGCCAGCACCGCCGCGATCGTGCAGGCCGTCGGCCGGCTCGGCAACGGCCAGGTCATCCTGATGCACGAGTGGCCCGCCAACACCCTGGCGGCCATCCCGCAGATCGCCCAGAACCTGGCCTCCCGCGGCCTGTGCGCCGGCATGATCTCCCCGCAGACCGGCCGCGCCGTCGCCCCCACCGACAACGGCGGCGGCACCGGCGGCGGCACCGGCGGCGGCACGGGCGGCGGGACCGGTGGCGGGAGTTGCACCGCCACCCTCTCCGCCGGCGCCTCCTGGAGCGACCGCTACAACCTCAACGTCGCCGTCACCGGCTCCAGCACCTGGAAGGTCACCGTCAAGGTGCCCAGCCCCGAGAAGGTCAGCTCCACCTGGAACACCAACGCCACCTATCCCGACGCCCAGACCCTGGTCGCCACCCCCAACGGCGCCGGCAACAACTGGGGCATGACCATCATGAAGAACGGCTCCACCACCTGGCCCACCGTCAGCCCAGTAAAAAGGAAAAGCGGCGGATGGAATTCACCGGCGCGGGCCATTCGGTGCACCGCACCACCGCTCCGCCGGGAATTCCTCCGCTCCTGCCGCACCGGGCCGCCGGCCCCGGCCCACCCCTCCTCGGCTTCGAAAGTTTCGACCACCTCTTGCCGAAAATTGTGCCGCATACCCCGGCCGGACGCCATCGAAAGCGCCCGATCCGCGTTCGACTCCCCGCGCCACCCCTCGGCAAATTCCGCGCTGACCAGCAGAGTTGCTCACGCGCCTGCCACAGCCCGGCGATCGACGCATTCGGAAATCCTGTCGAAAGAGTTGACAGCCCGTCGGGGGCCGCCCAACACTGGCGCCGTCGACAAGTCCGTACGGCCGCGGATCCAGGCCGTGCCCGCCAACCTGCGCCCGGTGCAAGCCTGTTGACGACGGACCGGGCCCGGCGCAGAGCGGCATCCCCCACCCCCACCCCTCGCAGAACGGATCTCGACCCGTGACCCTCCCCCACCCCAAGAGCGCCGGCCGCCTGTCGCGGCTGGTCCGCACCGCCCGCATCCTCCCGCTGGCCGCCGCGGCGGTCGTCCTGCTGCCCGGCACCGCCGACGCGGCGACCATCAGCAGCAACCAGACCGGCAACGACGGCGGGTACTTCTACTCGTTCTGGAGCGACGGCAACGGCTCGTCCTCGATGTCACTGAACGGCGGCGGCAACTACAGCACCTCCTGGAGCAACGTCGGCAACTTCGTGGCGGGCAAGGGCTGGAGCACCGGCTCGCGCAACCCGGTCACCTACTCGGGCACCTGGAGCACCAACGGCAACGCCTACCTGTCGCTGTACGGCTGGACCACCAACCCGCTGGTCGAGTACTACGTGGTCGAGAACTACGGCTCCTACAAGCCCACCGGCACCTACAAGGGCACCGTCACCACCGACGGCGGCACCTACGACATCTACGAGACCACCCGCTACAACGCCCCCTCCATCGAGGGCAACAAGACCTTCAACCAGTACTGGAGCGTCCGCCAGTCGAAGCGGACCGGCGGCACCATCACGGTCGGCAACCACTTCGACGCCTGGGCCCAGCACGGCATGAACCTCGGCAGCATGAACTACGAGATCCTGGCCACCGAGGGCTACCAGAGCAGCGGCAACTCCAACATCACCCTCGGCTCCTCCACCGGCGGCGGTGGCACCGGTGGCGGCGGCACGGGCGGCGGTGGCACCGGCGGGAGCTGCACCGCGTCCCTCTCCGCGGGCGACTCCTGGAGCGACCGCTACAACCTGAACGTCTCCGTCACCGGCTCCAGCAACTGGAAGGTCACCGTCAAGGTCCCCTCCCCGGAGAAGGTCAGCGCCACCTGGAACACCAACGCCAGCTACCCCGACGCCCAGACCCTGGTCGCCACCCCCAACGGCGCCGGCAACAACTGGGGCATGACCATCATGAAGAACGGCTCCACCACCTGGCCCACCGTCAGCGGCCGGTAGCGCACGGGCATCGTCTGTCCCGGGGCGAGCCGGGTGAGCTCGGTGATCGTGAGGTCCTCGTCCGCGATACCGCGGAAAGAGCTGCCGTCGGCGGTCTCCACGTCGAGCATCAGGACCACGCGTGGACTGCCGTCGCTGCTGACCTCCCGCCAGTCGACGAGAACGCCGAACGCGAGCTCCCCCGTGCGCAGTTCCGCACTGCGCCTGCGGGCCTCACTGCTCAGGAGCGGGTTCGGGACGACGCCCGGGAAGTCGGGCCCGACACCGAGCGACTCCCGGCTCAGGTCGGGCCTGAGCTGCGCCACCAGATCGTTGAGCTTCTCGCTCGGACCGAGCCTCCCACCGAACATCCTGCTGAAGATCCTGCCGAACATCCTGGCCCCTCCCCCGCGCCGGTGCCGGAGTCCCGGCCCGGCGCTCCGCCCTCCGCGCGATTCTACGGCGCGGCCGTTCCCGGCCGGCCGGGGCCGAGGAGGGTCCAGGGCTGGGGGCGGGCGAGGGCCAGGTGGGGGCGGCGGGTGGCCCAGTGGTGGACGGAGGCGGCCATGGCGGTGGCCGGGTCGGGGACCTTCCAGGTGGGGGTGAAGGGGCGGCGCATGCTGGTGTAGCTCTGGAACATGGCGAGGAGCTTGACGGCCTGGCTCTGGATCGGGGAGAGGTACTGGTCGCAGAGCGGGAGGAAGAAGCGGTTCCAGCTGTCGACGGGGACCAGCGGCGGGCGGGCGACGGGGGCGGCGCCGTGGGCGGCGCGGAAGTCGTTGAGGGTGGTGCAGATGACGTCGAGCAGGGTGTCGAGGTCGAGGCTGTCGGGTCCGGCGGCGATCACCTCGGTGCGGGGCCGTTCGGGCGGGGCGTCCAGGACGGCGGCGGTGAGGGCGGCGGCCACCTCGTCGACGGGGCTGATCTCGGCGTGGCCGGCCGGGTCGCCGACGACCACGGCGGCGGTGCCGGAGACCAGGGCCTGGAGCATGGTGTAGGGGCCGGAGAAGCGGGCGATCTCGCCGGTGGCGCGGCGGCCGACGACCAGCGGCGGGCGGACCAGGGTGAGCGGGCCCGGGTGGTGGGCGCGGGCGAGGTCCTCGCAGCGGGCCTTGGACCACTCGTAGCCGTTGCGGTAGCCCTCGAACTCGTTGCCGCGCAGGTCCTCGGGGTTGCGGTCGCCGCCGACGTACGCGGTGGAGACCTGGACGAGGTGGGTGTCGCGGTCGGCGAGGGCGAGGACGGCGCGCAGCGGGTCGAGGTTGGCGGCGGCGGCCTGGTCCCGGCCGAGGGTCCAGCGGGTGCTGGCGGCGGCGTGCACGACGACGTCCCAGTGGCCGGTGAGTTCGGCGGGCGGGGGTTCGGTGCCCATCCGCCAGCGGACGGTGTGCTCGCCGCGGCGGGAGACCGGGACGAGGTCGAGCGGGCGGCCGTGGGCCGCGGCGGCGGCCCGTAGCTGGTGGGCGAGTTCGGTGCCGACCACTCCGGTCGCCCCGGTGAGCAGGACTCGCATTGCTTGGCTCCATCCGAGGGGCGGGGTCAGGTCGGGGGTGCGAGCACCAGGCAGGCGTTCTGGCCGCCGAAGCCGAAGGCGTTGGAGAGCACGGGGGCGGGGGCGACGGCGCGCGGGGTGCGGTGGACGAGGTCGAGCAGGTCGGCTTCGGGGCTGGCCCGCAGGTTGGCGATCGGCGGGACGAGTCCGTCGGCGGCGCAGCGCAGCGCGAGCGCGGCGGCCAGGGCCCCGGCGGCGCCGATCAGGTGGCCGGTGACGCCCTTGATCGCGGTGACGGGCGGCGGTTCGGCGCCGTAGCAGCGGGCGACGGCGCGGGCCTCGGCGCGGTCGCCGGGGACGGTGGAGGTGCCGTGGGCGCTGATGTGGCCGATGTCGGCGAGGGCGAGTCCGGCGTCGGCGACGGCGGCGCGCATGCAGCGGGCGGCGAGCTCGCCGTCCTCGTGCGGGGCGGCGATGTGGAAGGCGTCGCAGTTCTCGGCGTACCCGGCGATCTCGCCGTGGATCCGGGCGCCGCGGGCGCGGGCCGCCTCCCAGCGTTCGAGGACGAGGACGACGGCGCCCTCGCCCATCACGAAGCCGTCCCGGTCGGCGTCGAACGGGCGGCTGGCGAGGGCGGGTCGGTCGTTGCGCAGGGAAAGCGCGCGCATCCGGGCGAAGGAGCCGAGCACGACGGTGCTGACGGCGGCGTCGACGCCGCCGGCCACCGCGACGTCCAGTTCGCCGTGCCGGATCCGGCGGGCGGCCTCGGCGAGCGCGGTGCCGCCGCTGGCGCAGGCGCTGGAGTAGGTGGTGCAGACGCCCTGGAAGCCGTGGCGCAGCGCGACCCGGCAGGCGGGCGAGTTGGCCATGGTGCGCGGGACGGTGTGCACGGGCAGGTCGCGGGGGCGGTGGACGTACCCGGCGGTGGCCTCCTCCATGCTGGTGAGGCCGCCGATGCCGGTGCCGATCTGGACGCCGATCCGCTCGCGCGGCTGTCCGGCGGGCAGTTCGGCGTCGGCGAGCGCGTCGGCGGCGGCGCACAGCAGCAGCCGGGCGGGGCGGTCGATCTGCCGGGCCTCGCGCCGGCTGAGGTACGGCTCGGTGTCGAACTCCGGTACCAGGCAGGCGATGTGGACGGGCAGGCCGGCTTCGACGAGCCGGTCGAGGCGGGTCGCGGCGGGCTTGCCGGCCAGGACGGCGGCGTACGCCTCGTCGAGGGTGTGGCCGACCGGGGTCTTCAGGCCGATGCCGGTGACGGCGACCCGGTGGCCGCCCGAGGGGTGCCGGTCGCGCGGGTTCACGCGGCGCCTTCCGGGGCGGGCACCAGGTCGATCACCGCGCCGGCCGGCCGGCTGCGGGGGGCCGCGGCCGCCGGATCGGCCAGCCGGGCGTGCAGCAGGTCGACGGCGTGGCCGACGTCGCGGGCCGAGAGCAGGTCGTCCGGGTCGATCCGCAGGTGCAGCGCCCGTTCCAACCGGGCGCCGATCTCCATGAGTTCGAGGCTGTCGACGCCGTGGTCGTCCGCCAGGCTGGTCCGTTCCTGCAGTGCGTCCGGCTCCGTGCCGAGGACGTCGGAGATGACCGTCCTGACCGTCACGGCCAGTTCCTCTCGCGTGGGCACCTGCGTTCGCTCCTTTCGCCGCACCGGGCGGCGTGCTCCGTACCGGCCGGTCCCGGCCGTTGTCCCGTGCGCCGGCCGGTCCCGGCCGGGGTTCCCCGTGGGCCGGCCGGGGTCAGCCGGTGGTGCCGGTCGGCCGCAGGGCGCGGCCGGTGGCGGTGAGCGCGGCATCCAGGGCCGCGGCCGCCTCGGCGAGTTCGGCCGCGGTCGCGATCAGCGGCGGCAGCAGCCGGACGGTGGTCGGTCGGCTCAGGCACGGAGAGACCAGCAGCCCGGCGGCGGCCAGTTCCAGCACCATCGAGCCGGCCGCCTGCGGGGAGGCGCAGTCCAGGCCGCGCAGCAGGCCGCGGCCGGGAACGGCCCGCACCACCTCGGGGTGGCGCGCGTGCAGGCCGGTCAGTTCGGCGTCCAGCAGGGCGGCCAACTCGCGTCCGTGGTCGGCGAGTTCCTCGATCGCGTCGAGGGCGGCGGGGACGGCGGCGCAGCTCAGCGGGTGGCCGCCGAAGGTCGCCGAGTGCAGGAACGGGTCGGCGGCCAGCGGCGCGTACAGCCGCTCCGAGCACAGCAGTGCGGAGAGCGGGACGACGCCGCCGCCCAGCGGCTTGCCGAGCAGCACCGCGTCCACCGGGAGTCCCTCGGCGAGAGCGACCGAGCGTTCGCCGCAGCGGCGCAGGCCGCACTGGATCTCGTCGGCGATCACGAAGGCGCCGTCCCGGGCCGCGTCCGCGCACCACTGGCGCAGCACGTCGGCGGGCAGCGGCAGCGCGCCGTTCTCGCCCTGCACGGGTTCCAGGACGATCGCGGCCACCTCGCCGCCCGCGGTCTCCCGGCCGACCGCGGCCGGGTCCTCGGCGTCCACGTGCACGACGTCGACCTCGCAGCCGAGCAGGCCGCGCCGGTAGAGCGGGCTGTGGGTGAGCGCGAGGGCGCCCTGCGACTTGCCGTGGAAGCCGCCGCGCACCGCCAGCACCCGGGGGCGGCCGGTGGCCAGCCGGGCCAGCTTGACGGCGACCTCGACCACGTCGGCCCCGTTCAGGCCGAAGTAGACCTTCGGGAGCGCGTCGCCGAGGTAGCCGCTGAGCCGGGCGGCGGCCTCGGCGGTGACCGGGTTGGCCAGGCTGCGGGTCGCGGTGGGCATGGTGTCCAGCTGGGCCCGGACGGCGGCGGTGACCGCGGGGTGGCGGTGGCCGAGCAGGGTGACCGCGTAGGAGCCGAAGTCGAGCGCGGTGCGGCCGTCGGAGAGCGTCACCCGGCAGCCGTCGCCGGCCGCCTCCACCGCGCCGCGCCCGGCGAAGCCGCCGGTCAGCGCGAGTTTCGGGGAGAAGTGGCGGCGCAGCCGGTCGAAGACCGCGGCGGGGTCGGCGGCCGGGCCGGTGGCCGGGCCGGTGGTGGTGGTCATCGGGCGGCTCCCTGGAGCAGCAGGCGCTGTTCGAGGGCGCCGAGCATCTGGGCCGCGCTCTCCCGCAGGGCGTCCGCGGCGACCGGGTCGAGCATCTCGGCGAGCAGCGGGATGCCGATGTCGAAGTCGACGTGCAGGGCGACGGTGCTGCCGCCGCCGGGGGCGGGCGACACCGACCAGTGGCCGGTGAACGCACCGAGGTCGCCGCTGGTCTGCGCGAAGTCGAAGCGGCGGGCGGCGTGGTCGATCACCTCGGCCTCGGTCCAGCGCAGCACCGAGCCCTTGAGCCGGACCGACCAGGCGGTGGTGCGGTGCCGGTCGTCGGGCTGCTCGACGAGTTCGACCGAGTCGACGCTCTCCATGCAGGCGGGGTAGCCGAGGACGTCCACCACCACCGGCCAGGCGTCCTCGGGGGCCGCGGCGACGGGCAGCTCCACTTCAACGTGCGGCATGCGGGGGCCTCTCTTCGGTGCGGGCTTCGGCCCGGGGGTGCGGGGGTGCGGGCCGGGCGCCGCCGTGCGGGCCCAGCGGGCCGTGCGGGCCGAGCGCCCGGTCGCGGGCGGCGGTCAGCGCGGGCGGCAGGAGCCGGCGGAGCAGGGCCCGGGGCAGCGGCCGGACGTGGGTCATCGCGTGCCACTGCTCGACCAGGGCGCAGCCCAGCTCCACCTTGGGCAGGTACGCGGTCTGGGCGAAGCGGATGTGCCGGCAGCCCTCGGCCATGGCCAGCCGGACGGCCGCGTAGTGCAGGTTGTGGTAGAGCGCGGCGTCGTGGGCCAGCCGGTAGTCCAGCCCGATCCGGGCCCCGGTCGCGCCCGCCGCGGCCGCTGCGACGACCCCGTCCCCGGCCCCGGCGACGGCCGCCTCCCCGTCCCCGGCGGTGAAGAGGGCCCCCGGGGTGAACAGGCAGAGCAGGAAGCCGACCAGCCGCTCGCCCTCGAAGCAGGCGACCAGGCGGCTGAGCGGGTCCTCGGCGACGGCGGCCAGGAAGGCGTGGTCGAGGACGTCCAGGGTCTGGTCGGCCCGGTCCATCACCTGCCCGTAGAGGGCGAGCACGGCGGGCAGCAGGTGGGCGAAGTCGGCCAGCACCTCGATCCGCAGGCCGGGGCGGGCGGCGAAGCGGCGGATCTTGGCCCGGGCGTTGCGGCGCGGCTTGGCCGGGAGGGCGGCCAGGTACTGCTCGAACGAGTCGGCGGGGAGGGCGAGTTCGGTGTCCGGGAGGCTGGGGACGAGGAAGAAGCCGGCCGCCGTCAGCGGGGCGCGCAGCGGGGCCAGGTCGGGCCCGGCGAAGTCCTTGAGGACGACGGTGCCGAGCCGCTCGCGGCGGGCGAAGTCGAGGACGGCGGAGACCAGCAGTTCCCCGGCCGGGCCGTCCAGCGGTTCGGCCGCCAGGACGTGGCCCTGGCCGAGCAGGTGGCCGCAGAACAGCATCGGTACCCGCAGCAGGCGGGGCGCGTGGCGGCGCAGCGGGGCGAGCAGGCGGCGTTCCCGCGGGCCGACGATCCGGTCGAGTCGCAGGTCGCGGAAGAGGCACAGCGGCAGCACCGCGACGGTCTCCGCGCCCCGGCGCACCGTCAGGTAGGCGTAGCCGGACGGGCCGACCCGGCTGCGTTCCAGGGCGCGGAAGACGCCGCGGGACCACATCGGGTCGCCCGCGGGGGCGAGCCGTTCCCAACTGCCGGGCGGCAGCTGGTCGATGCTGCGCAGCACCTCGGCCCGGTGGCCGGTCGCGCGTCCCACCGGGTCAGCCGATCCGCAGCGGGCGGCCGTCGAGGTGCTCCCGGAGCGGGCGGGCCATCCTGGTGCGGGCCGGGGGGTGGAAGGTCAGGGCGAGGGCGGCCGAGGCGAGGTAGGAGCCGTCCGGGGAGTGGACGAAGGACATCCCGCCGAGGGCGGCCAGGCAGGCCCGGGTGCTCTCGGCGATCGCGTCCTGCGCGGCGTAGCGGGCGGTGAGCGCCCGGACCAGCAGGGCCTCGTCCCAGGGCTCGTCGGCCATCGCCCGGGCGACGGCCTCCACGGCCAGCATCGCGCCCTCGACCGGGACGAGGTACGGCGTCGGGTCGTCCTCGGCGGCGCCCGGGCGGCGCAGGGCGCGTTCGACCAGGGCGCTGGCGGTGCCGAGGTAGCCGGCGGTCAGCAGCAGTTCGAACCAGAGGAAGCCCGCCACGTTGAGCGCGTCCGGCACGGCGTCGGCGGTGACCTCGGTGGCCACCACCATGCTCGGGTCCAACTCGACGTCGGTGAGCCGGACTTCGTCGCTCTCGGCGCCCGCCAGGATCGGCGTGCCCCAGAACGGGTGGACGGTGATGCCGGGGGTGTCGGCGGGGATCAGCGCGACGGCCAGCCGCGGCACGCCGTCCGGGCCGGTCAGCGCGACGGAGGCGGTCAGCAGGTCCATCGAGCGGGAGAGGCTGCACGGCATCTTGCTGCCGTTGAGCACGATCCGGTCGCCGTGCCGTTCGGCGGTCAGGTGCGGGGTGAGGATGTTCCGGCCGGGGCGGCCCTCGGCGAAGGCGGAGGCCAGCAGCAGCCGCTGCTTGGCGACGCTCTCCAGCAGCGCCCCGGCCAGGCCGTCGCCGTACTCGGCGGCCGCGGCCAGGCCCGCCACCGAGAAGTGGTGCATGGTGGTGGCCACCGCGAGCGAGGGGCAGCGGGCGCCGACCGCCCGCTGCACCCGGACGGCCTGCAGCGCGCTCGCCCCGGCGCCGGAGTTCGCGGCGGGCACCAGCAGCCCGGGGCCGCCGGCCGCCTTGAACGCGGCGATCGCCGGGCTGGGCGCCTGCTCCAGTTCGGCCAGCGGGTGGCGGGCCAGCGCCTGGTCCAACCCGGGCATGAGCGCGTCGAGTTCGGCGCGTTCGCGGTGCAGGAAGTTCACGGGCACGTCCTTCGGGGCTGCGGTCGGGAGGCTTCGAGCGGGGAGGGTGCGGGCGGGGCGCTAGCCGGTGGCCGCCAGCGGCAGTGCGTCGAACGAGCGCAGGCAGGCCGAGGCGCGCCGCACCGGGGGCCCGGCCGGGGCGAGCCGGGGGAAGCGCTCCAGCAGCCGGCCCAGCAGCACGGCCGCCTCCAGCCGGGCCAGGGCCGCGCCGAAGCAGTAGTGCGGGCCGGCGCCGAAGCTCAGCACGTGGACGTCGGGGCGGGTGACCAGGAACGCGTCCGGGTCGGGGTAGCGGCGCGGGTCGCGGTTGGCGGCGCCCAGCACGGCGGTGACGCTGGCCCCGGCGGGGACGGGCACCCCGGCGACCTCGGTGGGGCGGGCCGCCAGCCGCTCGGTCATCAGCACCGGCCCGTCCCAGCGCAGCGCCTCCTCGACCGCGCCGGGCAGCAACCCCGGGTCGGCCCGCAGCAGCGCCGCCTGCGCGGGGTGGGCCAGCAGCGCGGACACCGCGGTGCCGAGCAGGCCGGCCGTGGTCTCGAACCCGGCGACGAAGACCAGCAGCAGCAGGTCGGCCGTCTCCCGTTCGGTGAGCGGCGGTCGCCCGGACGGCGGCCGCGGGCCGCCCGGGTGGGACGCCGGGGCGAGCAGGGCGGTGGCGAGGTCCTCGGCGGGGCGGGCCCGGCGTTCGCGCAGCAGGCCGGTGAAGTACCCGCGCAGCGCGGTCACCGCCGCGTCCGCCCGCTGCCAGTCCTGCTCCGAGCGGACCGGCTCCAGCAGCCGGGCGGCGTCCCGGCCCAGCCGGTGGAAGTGCTCCCGGTCCGCCCCGGGCACCCCGATCAGCTCGCCCACCACCGCGACCGGCAGCGGGTAGCCGACCAGGGCCTGGAAATCCGCCGTCCCGCCGTCCGCGGTGGCGTCCGCGAAACCGTCCATCAGTTCGTCGGCGATTTTCTCGACGCCTGCCGACAGCCGCGCCGCCTGCCGCGGCCCGAACGCGGCCGTCAGCGGCGCGCGGAGGCGTTCGTGCGCGGCCCCGTTCGTTCCCAGCAGTGAGGCGTAGAAGAAATCCGCCGCGGGCCGGGCCGCCCACTCCGGGCGCTCCCGGGCCAGCCACCGCGCGTCCGGCACCGCGAAGGCCGGGCTCGCCAGCGCGGCCTGGCAGTCGGCGAAACCGGTCAGCAGCCGCGTCCCCAACTCCTCGTCGTACCAGGCCGGATCGGCCTCGCGCAGCGCTGCCAGCGCCCCGTACGGATCGGCCCGGAACGCCGGGCCGAAGGCCGTCGACGGGGCGTGCCGGGCGCCCGCCGGGTCAACCGCGGAACCGTCCACCGAGCTCGCCCACCTCCACCCACTGCCGCGCGTGCCGGACCGGACGAGCCGCCCGGGAATTCCGTTCCGTTCGAACCGAGAGTACCTGAATTGGCGGGCCGAATACACCGGGAATGCATTGAAGTGCCCATCCAGCAATAGGAATTACTGCCCGTCGGATCATTTCCTGGATCCCCTTTTCCGGCCCGCCCTCCCGGCCGCTGCCCCCTCGACCGCGCGGCCGTCCGACCGCCCCGGTGGTGGACGCAAGGCCCGCCGCCCCACGGTTCGGCAAACTTTCGCCGACAGCCTTTCGATGTCACATGAAACATGCCAGCATGCTCGGCGTCGAAAGACCCCACCTTCGACAGCGAGTGATGTCACTTGCTTCCATGAGCTTCGGAGGAGCGGCATGACCGCATTCCGCAGAACCTCGGCGCCCCTGCTCGCGGCGGCGCTGCTGCTGCCCGTCCTGGCGGCGCAGGCCCCGGCCCACGCCCAGCAGTCCGCCACCCCGGCGGGGTGCGCGGGGCTCGGCACCAGCCCCGCCCCGGCGCTGCTGGACGTCGACTACGAGAGCGGGACGCCGGACTCCGGCATCCCGGGCCTGACCACCACCCACGCGAGCGCCCCGGACGCCTCCGCCGTCGTGCAGCCGGGCCACCTCAGCGGGTACGCGATCCAGCACCGGGTCACCCTCGACGACCCCGGCTACTTCTCGGACGGCGCCCCGCGCAGCGAGAGCGCGACCGACCTGCTCCCCAACGGCACCTTCCGCCCGGGGGACGCCCAGCGCTACGAGTTCAGCGTGCTGCTGGAGGACTGGCAGCCCTACCAGGCGGGCGACAGCGCGAGCGGCGACATCTTCTTCCAGGGCAAGTACGGCGGCGGCCAGCCGCCGGCCTTCTACCTGATGACCAAGCGCAACGCGGTGGCGTTCCGCTCCCCGCAGCTGAACCGGCAGGAGACGGTCGTCGCGGACTTCCGGCCCTACGTCAACCAGTGGATGGACTTCCGGGTGGACGTGCGCTGGGCGACCGACTCCACCGGCTGCTTCCGGGTCTCGGCGCGGCTGCCCGGGCAGGACGCCTACCAGCAGGTCGCCGCGTTCGACGGGGTGCCCACCTGGCAGCCGTCCGCGCCCGCCGACCACGGCTACCTCAAGTGGGGGCTCTACCGCCCCTCGGAGTCGCTCCTGAACGGCGACGTCCCCACCCGGACCGTCCGGCACGACGACATCCGCATCCTCGACCTCCCCAGCTGACCCCCGCCCCCCCCACCCGCCCCCACGCACCCACGCACCGCAGATCCCCCCGAGGAGTACCCGATGACCGACAGCCCCTTCCTGAGCAGGCGCCTCCTGCTGCAGACCGGCGGGGCGCTCGGCGCCGCAGTGGCCGCCGGGCTGCTGCCCGCCGCCCGGGCCGCCGCCGCGGCGCCGAACCCGACCGCGGCCCCGGACCCGCACGCCGTGACGGTGACCGACCTGGGCCCGGGCCTGGTGCAGTTCTCGCTGATGAGCGGGCTGCGGGTGGGCGACACCCTGTACATCGGCTCGCGGAACCTGACCCCCTCCCGGGTGATCGGCTTCCACCTGCCGAGCCGCACCGTGGTGTCGCACACCGAGCTCGGCGCGGGCCCCGAGCCGTCGATCCAGGCGCTCGCGGCCGACCCCACCGGCCGCTACCTGTACATCGGCGTGCTGCTCAAGGCCGACCAGGGCAAGCCGAACCTGTACCGGTGGGACCTGACCACGCCGGAGCAGCCCGCCGTGCCGGTCGGCCGGACCGAGGACCGCGACATCCGCGACCTGGCGGTCGCCCCGGACGGGACGGTCTACGCGGTGGGCGGCATGCCGGGCACCGCGCCCGTGCTGTGGGAGTACGACCCGGCCACCGGCAAGGTGGCGAACCTCGGCGCCCCCGACCCGAACGCGACCCTGGCCCGGGCGGTGGCCGCCACCGACAGCACCGTCTTCTTCGGGGCGGGCAGCATCCTGGCCGGCGGGAACGGCGCCAGCGCCGCCTCGCTCTACGCCTACGACCGGGCCGCGCGCCGCTTCTCCCCGGTGCTGCCCGCGGAGCTGGCGAAGGACCCGAGCCTGCGCGAACTCGCGGTCATCGGCGACCAGTTGGTGGTGGGCACCTCGGGCGGGACGGACCCGGCGAAGTTCGCCGTGCTGGACCTGGCCGACCTCTCCCGCGCCACGGTGGTGCCCACCCGGGGCACCACCGTCAAGGCCTTCACCTCCGACGCGGAGCGGATCTACTTCGCCTCCGAGTCCGGCATCCAGGTCTACTCGAAGGCCGGACGGACCATCTCCCCGCTGCAGTTCGACGGTCCCGACCTCGGCGAGATCTGGGGCCTGGAGCAGACCGGCGGGAAGCTGGAGGCGGTCTCCGGCTACGGCATCGTGGTCGAGATCGACCTGGCCTCCGGCACCTCGGTGACCACCGACCTGGGCCAGGCGGGCGCGCCCGCCGACGCGCAGGCCGCGATGGGCGTCGCGGCCGGCGGCGGCTACGTCTACCTCGGCGGCAACGGCGCCATCGCCCGGCACGACCTGCGCACCGGACAGGTCGTCAACCTGCGGGCGCCCGGGGAGGCCAAGGACGCCGAGGTGATCGACGGCCTGCTCTACACCGGGCAGTACGACGCGCAGGGCATCTGGTGCTACGACCCGAGCGGCGGCGGGCAGCCGCACCAGGTCGCGGCGTTCCCCAGCGAGCAGAACCGGCCGCTGGACACCGCCTGGGACCCGGTCCACGGGCTGCTGCTGGTCGCCGTGCAGAACGACACCCGGGGCGGCGGCGCCCTGTGGACGTACGACCCGCGGACCGGGAGGTCCGCGTCCTTCGCGGACCCGGTCGACGGCGTCCAGCTGGTCCGGGCGGTGGCCTGCCAGGACGGGGTGGCGTACCTCGGCGGGGACAACGCCGCCAAGTCCGGGGCGCGCGGCACCGTCGTCGCCCTCGACCCGGTCACCGGCCGGGAGGGCTGGCGGATCGAGACCGGGCAGCCGGGCGGCGTGGCCGCGCTGGCCGCGCAGGGGCACCACCTGTACGTGCTGACCAGGAACGGCCGGGCGCTGGTGGTCGACCTGCGCACCCGGGAGGTGGTGTCCAGCGCCGACGTGAGCGGCGTCTGCCAGGGCTTCGCGGCGCTGGTGGCCAACCGGGGCATGGTCTACGGCGTCTCCACCACCACGCTGTTCCGCTTCGACCCGGTGACGTTCGCGGTCGGCACGGTCGTGGCCGGCGTCAACGGCGCCTGGTACAGCGGGCCGCACCTCAACGCCCACGGCGGCAGGCTGTACACGCTCCGCGACCACCACCTGATCGAGGTGGTGGACCGGACGGCGCGCTGACCGCCGTTCCGCCGGTCGCCCGATCCGCTCCGGTGTAGACCTTTGATTGATATCTTTCGACGGTCGAGTGAAGGGCAACCGGCTCACTCGCTACCGAGGGAGGGTCGAAGGTGTTGGCTGACGAACGCCGGCAGGCGATTCTGCGGGCCGTGGAACAGCGGGGCGCGATCACCGTCAAGGAGTTGGCGGAGGAGATGGGGGTCTCCGCCGTCACCCTGCGCCAGGACGTCCGGGAACTGGCCGACCGGGGCCTGCTGGCCCGGGTGCACGGCGGCGCCCGGGCGCTGGCCGGGGCGCCGGCGGCGGGGGGCGGCCCCGCGGCCGCCGCCCCGGCCGCACGGGTCGCACCGGTCCAGGAGCCGGCGGCCGCCGCACCACCGGCGGCCGCCGGCTCCTGGACCGTCGGGCTGGTGGTGCCGCCGGGCGGCTACTACTACGCGGAGGTGATCCGGGGCGTCCAGGACGCCGCCCGGGCCCGCGGCGTGCGGGTGGTGCTGGCGGTGTCCGGGGAGTCGCTGGCGGACAACCAGGAGCAGGTGCGCCGGCTGGTCGCGGGCGGCGCCGACGGCCTGCTGCTGATGCTGCACCCCGGCCTGCACCCGCTGGCCGGGGCCGAGGCGTGGCTGGACGGCCTGGAGCTGCCCGCCGTCCTGGTGGAGCGCCGGGCCGGCCTGCAGGCGGGCCGGCTGGAGCAGGTGGCCTCCGACCACGCCGGCGGCGCGGCCCTGGCGGTGCGCCACCTGGCCGCGCTCGGGCACGACCGGGTCGCCCTGGTGGCCCGCGCCGAGAGCCCCAACACCGCGCTGCTGAGCGCCGGTTGGTCGGACGCGGTGCGGTCCGCGGGGCTGGCGCCCGGGCCGGAGTACCGGATCACCACCGCCGGTGACGCCGCGGAGGCGGACGCCGGGTTCGAGGAGGTGGTCCGGGCGGTGGCGGCCGGCGAGTTCCGGGCCGCGCTGGTGCACAACGACATCGACGCGATCGCCCTGCTCGGCCTGCTGCGCGCCCGGGGCCTGCGGGTGCCGGAGGACCTGGCGATGATCACCTACGACGACGAGGTCGCCGAGCTGAGCGAGATCCCGCTGACCGCGGTGGCCCCGCCCAAGCAGGCGGTCGGGTCCTGGGCCCTGGAGCTGGTGCTCCGCCGGCTGACCGACCCGGCCGCGCCGCTGGCCGAGGTGCTGCTCCGCCCCGAGCTGCGGGTGCGGGCCTCCTGCGGCGCCGACCGCGCTGGCCTCGCCGACCGGGACGACCGCGCTGACGTCGCCGACCGGGCCGATCGGGCTGCCTCCGGGGTCGATGCCTGATCAAGTGACACTGCGGAGCTTTCGTTTCTAACATTCGACATCATTTGTATTGACGAGCTGTCGTACATACCGAATGATTGCGGTGACACCCCAGCAAACGATCGGTGGCACCCATGTTCCGCAGACGTCTGTCCGCGCTGTCCTGTTCCGTGGCCCTGCTCGGCGCCCTCGTCACGGGCTGCGGGAGCTCGGCGAACGAGCCCTCCGCAGCCCGGGAGGCGACCGGCTCGGTCACCTTCTGGTCCTTCGTCAAGGGCTCCGACAAGGTCGCCGACGCCTTCAACCGCACCCACCCCGGCATCAAGGTGACCTTCGAGTCGGTGCCCTCGGGCCAGGAGTACTACTCGAAGCTCACCAACGCGGTGAAGGCCGGCACCGTCCCGGACGTCGCGGTGGTCGAGTACCCGCAGCTCCCGGAGTTCGCCGCCCAGGGCGCCCTGGAGAGCCTGGACGGCGACCTCGCCGCCACCGTCAAGGGCGAATTCCCGGATTCCGTACGGCAGTTGGTCGAGCTCGGCGGCAAGACCTGGGGCGTCCCCCGGGACGCCGCCCCGCTGCTGATGTACTACCGCAAGGACTTCTTCGACGCCCACCGGATCGCCGTCCCGACCACCTGGGACGCGTACCGGACGATGGCCGGGCAGGTGAAGCAGGCCGACCCGAACGCCCGCGGCGGGGTGCTCTTCACCGACAACCCGGGCCTGCTGACCGCCCTCGCCTGGCAGGCCGGCGCCCACTGGTTCGGCATCCAGGGCGACGCCTGGCAGGTCTCGCTCACCGACCCGGCGTCCCGGAAGGTCGCCGACTACTGGGGCGACCTCGCCAAGCAGGACCTGGTCGGCTCGCTGAGCACCCTCGACCCGTTCTGGACCAGCGTCCAGCAGAACCGGACCGTCGCCTACGTCTGCGCCAGCTGGTGCGCCGGGTCCCTGCAGGCCACCGTCGCCGACCAGGCCGGCAAGTGGGCGGTCGCCCCCGTCCCGACCTGGGACGGCAAGCCGGCCTCCGCGATGTACGGCGGCTCGTCCTTCGCCATCCCGAAGGGCGCGAAGAACAGCGCGGCCGCCGCCGAGTTCATCAAGTGGATCACCACCGACCCCGAGGGCATGAAGGCCTGGGTCTCCTCCGGCACCAGCAGCATGTTCCCGGCCGACCCGAAGCTCGTCCCGGTCGCCAAGGCCGCCTACCCCACCACCTACTTCGGCGGCCAGGACGTGTACGCCGTCGGCAGCGCCTCCTACGACGCGGTCGTGCCCGGCTGGACCTGGGGCCCCGTGATGGGCACCACCAACACGGCGATCGTCGACCAGCTGCCGAAGGTCGCCACCGGCGGCGCGGACCTCTTCGCCGTCCTCGACGGCGCCCAGCAGGCCACCGTCAAGGACGTCCAGCACCGCGGCATGCGGCTCGCCCCGTAACCCCCGGCGGGGCCCCCGCCCGCACCCGACCGCCCCGCCCGGCGCCGCCACCGCCGGGCGCCCCTCCCCCGCACCCTCCGAGGAAGCCGGTATGGCAAGCCCGTCAGCCCGTGCCCAGCGCCGAACCGCCGCGCTGCTCCTGGCACCGTTTCTCGTCCTGTTCAGCGCCGTCACCCTCGCCCCGCTGCTCTACGCGGGCTGGATGAGCCTGTTCACCACCCGCACCTCCGGCCTCGGCTTCGGCGGCGCCCACGAGGTCTTCACCGGCCTGGACAACTTCACCAACGCGTTGGCGGACCCGGCGTTCCGCCGCGGGTTCCTCACCATCGCCCTCTACGTCGCGGTCTACCTGCCGGTGATGATCGGCGGCGCCCTCGCCCTGGCCCTGCTGCTCGACTCGGCACTGGTCCGGGCCCGGGCCTTCTTCCAGCTGGCCCTGTTCCTGCCGCACGCCGTGCCCGGACTGATCGCGGCGCTCATCTGGGTGTACCTGTACACCCCGGGGCTCAGCCCGGTGATCGCCCTGCTCGACTCCGGCGGCCTGCACCTCGACTTCCTGTCCGCGGACAACGCGGTGCTCTCCACCGCGAACATCGCGGTCTGGGAGTGGACCGGCTACAACACGGTGATCTTCTACGCCGCGCTCAAGGCGGTGCCCGGCGAGGTGCTGGACGCGGCCCGGATCGACGGCGCCGGCGGCATCCGCACCGCGCTGTCGATCAAGCTGCCGATGATCCGCCCCTCCGTCGCGCTGGCCGTCCTGTTCACCGTGATCGGGTCGATCCAGCTGTTCACCGAACCGAAGGTGATCTACAGCGCCTCCAGCGCGATCGGCAGCAGCTGGACGCCCAACATGTACGTCCAGACCGCCGCGTTCACCCGCAACGACTTCGGCCTCGCCGCCGCCGCCTCGCTGCTCATCGCGCTCTTCGCCGCGCTCCTCTCGTTCCTCGTCACCCGTCTGTCGCGCCACAGGAGCCAGCCGTGACCAAGCCCCTCACCCTCCGGGCCCCGGCCCCCGCCGCGGCCCCGGGCCCGGCCGGCGGGAGCGGGCCGCAGCGGTCCGCGCCGCGCCGCCCCCGCCGCGCCCCGGCCCTGCTCTCCCGGGCCGCCGTGACCGGACTGCTGGGCCTGGCCGCCCTCTACACCCTGCTGCCGATGCTCTGGCTGCTGCTGTCCTCCACCAAGAGCCGCCAGGACCTGTTCGGCACCAACGGCTTCGCCCCGGGCCGCGAGTTCGCGCTGCTGGACAACCTCGGCCACCTGTTCCGCACCGACCACGGCATCTACCTGCGCTGGATCGCCAACACCGTCCTGTACGCGGGCGGCGGCGCGCTGCTGGCCACCGTGTTCGCGGTCGCCGCCGGGTACGCCTTCGACAAGCTCGCCTTCCCGCTGAAGGAGAAACTGTTCGGCTTCGTGCTGCTCGGCGTGATGGTGCCGGGCACGGCGCTGGCCATCCCGCTGTACCTGCTGGCCGCCCGGGTCGGCCTGGTGAACACCTTCGCGGGCGTCTTCCTGGCCGGCCTGGTCTTCCCGTTCGGGGTGTACCTGGCCCGGGTGTTCAGCGCCGCCTACGTGCCCGACGAGGTGCTGGAGGCGGCCCGGATGGACGGCGCGGGCGAGTTCCGGGCGTTCTGCCGGATCGCCCTGCCGATGCTCGCGCCCGCCTTCGTGACCATCTTCCTGTTCCAGTTCACCCAGATCTGGAACAGCTTCTTCCTCCCCCTGGTGATGCTGTCCGACAAGGACCTGTTCCCGGTCAACCTCGGCCTGTACGTCTGGTACTCGTCCGCGCTCTCCCAGGGCCACCCGCAGGACTACCTGCTGGCCGTCGTCGGATCGCTGGTGTCGGTGGCCCCGCTGGTGGTGCTGTTCCTGATGCTGCAGCGGTTCTGGAAGTCCGGCATGACGGCCGGCGCCGTCAAGTAGGCCCACCGACATGAGGATCCCCGTGCCCGCCACCCCGCCCGCCCCGCACCGCCCGCGCGCCCTGTTCGCCATGGGCCGCCGGCACCGCGACGCGCTCTTCCCGCCCGCCGCCGTCGAACGGCTCACCCGCCACGTCGACCTCGACCTGCAGCTCGTCGTCGAGGACTTCGACCGGATCCCCGGCCCCGCCTCCGTCGAACTCCTGATCACCTCCTGGGGCTGCCCCCCGCTGGACGCCGCCGCCCTGGCCAGGATGCCCGCGCTGAAGGCCGTCGTGCACGCCGCCGGGAGCGTCAAGCACCACGTCACGGAAGCCTGTTGGGAGCGCGGCCTGCGGGTGTCCACCGCCGCCGCGGCCAACGCCGTCCCGGTCGCCGAGTACACCCTCGCCGCCGTGCTGTTCGCCAACAAGCGCGTCCTGGAGATCGCCGACCGCTACCGCGAGCACCGCACCGCGCTCGACTGGTCGGCGCAGTTCCCCGGCTTCGGCAACCACCGGCGCACCATCGGCGTCGTCGGCGCCTCCCTGGTCGGCCGCCGGGTGCTGGAACTGCTGCGCCCCTTCGACTTCGACGTCCTGGTGAGCGACCCCCACCTCGACCCGGCCGACGCCCTCGCCCTGGGCGCCCGGCTCACCGAACTCGACGAGCTGCTCGCGCAGTGCGACGTGGTCTCGCTGCACGCCCCCGCCCTGCCCGAGACCCACCACCTGCTGGACGCCCGCCGGCTGGCCCTGCTGCGGGACGGCGCCACCCTGGTCAACACCGCCCGGGGCTCGCTGGTCGACACCGCCGCCCTCACCGCCGAAGCCCGCTCCGGCCGCCTGCACGCCGTCCTCGACGTCACCGAGCCCGAGGTGCTGCCCGCCGACTCCCCGCTGTACGCGCTGCCCAACGTGCTGCTGACCCCGCACATCGCCGGCTCGCTCGGCAACGAACTGCTGCGGATCACCGACAGCGCCCTGGACGAGGTCGAACGCTACTGCGCCGGACGGGAGTTCGCCCACCCGGTGAACCGCGCCGCGCTCGCCGTCTCCGCCTGACCGCCCGCACACCCCGCCCGCACGCCCCGCCCGCACGCACTCCCGGAGGACCCCCGTGCCCCACCCCGGCCGACCCACCGACGTCCTCCTGTACACCCGCACCACCGGCTACCGCCACGACTCCATCCCCGCCGCCACCGCGGCGCTGCACGAACTCGGCCAGGACCACGGCTTCGCCGTCGAGGCCACCGAGGACCCCGCCGTGTTCACCGACGCCTCCCTCGCGGGGCGCGGCGCGGTGCTGTTCCTGTCCACCAGCGGCGAGGTGCTCACCCCGGCCGGCCGCGCCGCACTGCGCCGCTGGACGGCCGCCGGCGGCGGCTTCGCGGGCGTGCACTCCGCCGCCTGCACCGAGTACGACTGGCCGCACTACGGCGAGCTGCTCGGCGCCCGCTTCGCCGGCCACCCCGAACCCCAGCCCGGCACCGTCCTGGTGGAGGACCGCGACCACCCCGCGACGGCCCACCTGCCGCAGCGCTGGGCCTGGCACGACGAGTGGTACGACTTCCGCCACAACCCGCGCCCCGGCGTCCGCGTCCTGGCGACCGTCGACGAGTCCGGCTACCGGGGCGGCGGCATGGGCGCCGACCACCCCCTGGTGTGGTGCCGGGAGCCCGCCACCGGCGGCCGCTCCTTCTACACCGCGCTGGGCCACGCCGCCGACGCGTACGCCGACCCGGCCTTCCGCCGCCACCTGCTGGGCGGCCTGCGCTGGGCGGCCGGCGCCGCCTCCTGACGACCCGTCCGACCTAGGCGCGGCCCCCGTCCCGGGCCGGGCCGCGGCCCCGCACGCCCGAAAACCCCTGCTCCCCGCGCCCGGGGAGCCCCCTCCTCCGAGAAGAGACCCGCATGTCCCGCAGAGTGATCGGCATCGTCATGAACGGTGTCACCGGCCGGATGGGCTACCGCCAGCACCTGGTCCGCTCGATCCTGGCCATCCGCGAGCAGGGCGGCCTGCCGCTCGGCGACGGCGAGGTGCTGTGGCCCGAGCCGATCCTGGTCGGCCGCAACGCGCACAAGATCAAGGAGCTCGCCGACCGGCACGGCCTGGAGCACTGGACCACCTCGCTGGACGAGGCGCTTGCCCACCCCCTCGCCGAGATCTACTTCGACGCCCAGCTGACCCCGCTGCGCGAGCCGGCGATCCGCCGGGCCATCGCGGCCGGCAAGCACGTCTACACCGAGAAGCCGACCGCCGAATCCCTGGACGCCGCCCTGGAGTTGGCCCGCCTGGCCCGCGAGGCCGGGGTCTGCAACGGCGCGGTGCAGGACAAGCTGTTCCTGCCCGGCCTGCTCAAGCTGAAGCGGCTGGTCGACGGCGGCTTCTTCGGCCGGATCCTGTCGGTGCGCGGCGAGTTCGGCTACTGGGTGTTCGAGGGCGACTGGCAGGAGGCGCAGCGCCCGTCCTGGAACTACCGGGCCGAGGACGGCGGCGGCATGATCCTCGACATGTTCCCGCACTGGCGCTACGTGCTGGACAGCGTCATCGCCCCGGTCCGCTCGGTCTACGCGCACACCGCCACCCACATCCCGCAGCGGGTCGACGAGCAGGGCCGCCCGTACGCGGCGACCGCCGACGACGCCGCGTACGGCGTGTTCGAGCTGGAGGGCGGCATCGTCGCGCAGGTCAACTCCTCCTGGGCGGTGCGGGTCGACCGCGACGAGCTGGTCGAGTTCCAGGTCGACGGCACCGAGGGCAGCGCCGTCGCGGGCCTGCGCGAGTGCCGCTTCCAGCACCGCGCCGCCACCCCCAAGCCGGTCTGGAACCCGGACCTGCCGGTCACCGAGCCGTTCCGCGCCCAGTGGCAGCGCGTCCCGGACAACGCCGAGTACGACAACGGCTTCAAGACCCAGTGGGAGCTGTTCCTCCGGCACGTGACCACCGGCTCCGCCTACCGCTGGGACCTGCTGGAGGGCGCCAAGGGCGTGCAGCTCGCCGAACTCGGCCTGCGCTCCGCCCGCGAGGGCCGCCGCCTCGACGTCCCCGCCCTGGAGCTCGACGTCCCCGCGCGGGAGGTCCGGTGACCGCGCTGCAGCTGCCCGGCACCGGCACGTACCGGCTGCGCGAACCCGTCGCGTTCGACGTCCCCGCGGGCCCGCCGGTCTCCCGCACCGCCTTCGCCGCCGCGCACGTGGTCGCCGACCCGCTCGGCGGAAACGCCCCGGGCGCCCCCGCGGCCGTCGACTGGGACGCCACCCTCGCCTTCCGCCGCCACCTGTGGTCGCTGGGCCTGGGCGTCGCGGACGCGATGGACACCGCGCAGCGCGGCATGGGCCTGGACTGGGCCGCCACCCGTGAGCTGATCCGCCGCTCGGGCGCCGAGGCCCGGTCGGTGGGCGGGCGGCTGGCCTGCGGCGTCGGAACCGACCAACTCACCTCCCCCGTCGCCTCGTTGGCCGAGGTGACGGCCGCCTACGAGGAGCAGCTGGCGGTCGTCGAGGACGCGGGCGCGCAGCCGATCCTGATGGCCAGCCGGGCACTGGCGGCCTCGGCCCGCGGGCCGGAGGACTACCTGGAGGTGTACGGGCGGCTGGTCGGGCAGTCCCGGCAGCCGGTGGTCCTGCACTGGCTGGGCGAGATGTTCGACCCGGCGCTGTCCGGCTACTGGGGCTCGGCCGACCTCGACGCGGCCGCGGCGACGGTGCTGGAGCTGATCCGCAGCCACCCCGGCCGGATCGACGGCATCAAGGTGTCGCTGCTGGACGCCGGCCGCGAGGTCGCCCTGCGGCGCCGACTACCGGACGGGGTGCGGCTGTACACCGGCGACGACTTCCACTACCCGGAGCTGGTCCGGGGCGACGGACTCGGCCACAGCCACGCCCTGCTGGGCGTCTTCGACCCGATCGCCGCCACGGCCGCCGCCGCCCTGCACGCCCTGGACGCGGGCGACCTGGCGCGCTACGACGCGCTGTTCGCGCCGACCCTGCCGCTGGCCCGGCACCTGTTCGCCGCGCCGACCTTCCACTACAAGACCGGCGTGGTCTTCCTCGCCTGGCTGGCCGGCCACCAGGAACACTTCACCATGGTCGCGGGCGCCCAGAGCGGCCGCTCGGTGCCGCACCTGGTCGAGCTGTTCCGGCTCGCCGACGCGGCCGGGATCCTGCCCGACCCGGACCTCGCCGCCGACCGGATGCGCCGCTTCCTCGCGGTCGCCGCCCCGGCCTGACCGCCGCCCGGCCCCGGGGCCGCCGCCCGCCCCGGCGGCGGCCCCTCCTCCGTCCTCCGTCCCCCTCCCCCCCTTCCTCCGCTTCCCCTGCAACGAAAGGAGCCGCGCCATGACCGGACCGGACCGGCTGTCGCTCAACCAGGTCACCACCAAGCGGTGGAGCCTGCCCGAGGCCGTCCAGGGCTGCGTGGACGCCGGAATCCCGGCGATCGGCCTGTGGCGGGACAAGGTCGCCGAGACCGGGGTCGCCGAGGCCGCCAAGCTGGTCCGGGACGCGGGCCTGGCGGTCTCCACCCTGTGCCGGGGCGGCTTCCTCACCGCCCCCGGCCCGGACGGCCGGCGGGCCGCCCTCGCCGAGAACCTGCGCGCCCTGGAGGAGGCCGCCGAACTCGGCACCGACACCCTGGTGCTGGTGGTCGGCGGCCTGCCCGACGGCAGCCGCGACCTGCCCGGCGCCCGGGCCCGGGTCGCCGAACTGCTGGCCGAACTCGCCCCGCACGCGGGCGACTTCGGCGTCCGCCTGGCGATCGAACCGCTGCACCCGATGTTCTGCGCCGACCGCGCCGTGGTCTCCACCCTCGGCCAGGCCCTCGACCTCGCCGAACTCTTCCCCGCCGACCAGGTCGGCGTGGTGGTCGACAGCTACCACGTCTGGTGGGACCCGGAGTTGGAGCGCCAGGTGGCCCGGGCCGGCGCCGGCGGCCGGATCGCCTCCTACCAGGTCTGCGACTGGACGCTGCCGCTGCCCGCCGACGCGCTGCTCGGCCGGGGCCACGTCGGGGACGGCCACATCGACTTCCGCGCCCTGACCGGCCTGGTCACGGCGGCCGGCTACACCGGCTGGATCGAGGTCGAGATCTTCAACGAGCAGGTCTGGGACACCCCCGGCGCCGACACCCTGCGGACCGTGGTCGAACGCCACCGCGCCCACCTGGAGCGCGCGTGAGGGTCGTCATCGCCCCGGACTCCTTCAAGGGCACCGTCACCGCGGCGGACGCCGCCCGGGCCCTCGCCGAGGGCTGGCACTCCGTCCGGCCGGACGACCGCCTGGCGCTGCGCCCGATGGCCGACGGCGGCGAAGGCACCCTCGCCGCCGTCACCGCCGCCCACCCCGGGGCCGCCACGGTCCGAGTCGGCGGCCGCACCGGCCCGGACGGCCGCCCCGTCGACGGCGCGTACGCGCTGCTGCCGGACGGCACCGCGGTGGTCGAACTCGCCACCGCCAGCGGCCTGCCGCTGCTCGACGGCCGCCCGGCCCCGCTGACCGCCACCACCCGCGGCACCGGCGAACTGGTCGCCGCCGCCCTCGACGCGGGCGCCACCCGCCTGCTGCTCGGACTCGGCGGCTCCGCCACCACCGACGGCGGCACCGGCCTGCTGGCCGCCCTCGGCCTGCGCCTGCTCGACGCCGACGGCCGCCTCCTGCCCGACGGCGGCGGCGCCCTCGTCCGCGCCCACCGGGTCGACCGCACCCGGCTGCGGCCCGCCCCGCCCCGCGGCGTCGAACTGCTCACCGACGTCACCAACCCGCTGCTCGGCCCCGACGGCGCCGCCACCGTGTACGGCCCGCAGAAGGGCGCGGGCCCCACCGAGACCGCCCGCCTGGAGGCCGGCCTCGCCCGGCTCGCCGAACTCCTCGGCGGCGACCCCGGGCAGGCGGGCGCCGGAGCCGCCGGCGGCACCGCGTACGGCCTGACCGCCGCCTGGGGCGCCACCACCACCCCGGGCGCCACCGCCGTCGCCGACCTGCTGCACCTCGACGAGGCGATCGGCCGGGCCGACCTGGTGATCACCGGCGAAGGCCGCTTCGACGCCACCAGCCTGCGGGGCAAGGCCGTCGGCGAAGTCCTCGCCCGCGCCGCCCGCGCCGGAGTCCCGGCCCAAGTGGTGGCCGGCGAATCCCCCGACCCCACCACCCTCACCCTCACCACCCTGGCCGGCAACCCCCGCACCGCCCGCACCGCCGCCCCCCACTGGCTACGCCGCGCCGGAGCCCACCTGGCCGCCACTCACCGGAACACCGTTGCGCACTGGTCCGCCTGACGCTCCGCCAGCTACCGCGGCGATCCCCCGAAGGCCACCCCTCGGGATGCACGGGAAGTGGCGTTCTCCTGAGCAGCGCGGAGCCCCGCCCACCGGCCACAGGGCGTGGCAGGTGGGCGGGGCCGGTAGCGCCGGGTCAGCGAACGGCGGAGAGGACTCGTGTCCTCAGCCGGCCGTCAGCGATGGTGTCGGCGTCACGCCAGGCGTAGCCGCTCACTTCCTCCTCTTGCAGGGACAGGGCGGTGTCTTCCGCCGTCCGGAAGAGGAACCGGAAGTCGATGTGCTGGTGCGCGGGCTCGCCCTTGGCGTCGTTGGCCGGGATGGGGTGCACGTCGATGTGGACGGGCGAGCTGTCCACCAGGGTGATGCCCTCGGGGCTGATGCCGGTCTCCTCGGTCAGTTCCCGGAGGGCGGCCCCGGACAGGGTGTCGTCCTCCGGCTCCAGGTGCCCGCCGGGGGTGAGCCACTTGCCCAACGCCACGTGATGGATGAACAGCGCCTTGCCGTTCCGGTCCACCAGGACGGCCCCGGCGGTGGCGTGCCCCCGGAACTCCTTGCGGCTGGTCACCTCCGCCCCTTCGTCCACCAGGGCGAGGACGGCCGACAGCTCCGGCTTCTCCTCGGGGTGGGCGTCCAGGTAGGCGGTGACGGTCTCGCTGACGTGCTGTGCCGTGATGGGCATCGGATCACCTGTTGTAGTAGTCGAGCCAGGTAGCGGCGATGGCTGCCCGGTCGTCGCCGGGCACTTCGTGCATGGTGGCGTCGAGGTCCCGCCGGGCGAGCAGTCGCACGCCTGCCAGGATCTCAGCCTGTACGAGGTAGATGAACGGGCCAACTGACGCGCCGTGGAGGAAGTTGACGGCGTTTCCGTTGTTGAGCAGGTAGAAGTAGTGGCCCGTCGTGCTGTACCGGGTGACGTTCTCGCCGGAGCCACTGCGGGTGTAGCCGTCCGGCAACCCGTCCAGCTCCAACTCGTCCTCGCTGCTGGTGACCGTGGCGACGTAGGCCCCGTTCCGCAGGTTCGGGAAGTCCTCGCCCTTGAGCGCGAGCGCTCCCGTGGCGCACAGGACGAGCCCGGCGGCGGCGATCGCCCGCTCCCGGTCCCGGGCCAGGCCGAAGCCCTGGGAGAGCGCCTGGGCGCGCCGCACGGGGTCAATGTCATAGACCGTGACGTGAACTCCCTTTGCGTGCAACAGCCTTGCGATGCTCGAACCCAGCTTCCCGAACCCGATCACCAGCGCCGGACGGCCGTGCAGGATGTCTCCCCGGCCCCGCAACAGCGCCTCGGTGGAGAACACGACGGACTGACCGACGAGGAAGTCCTCCGGGTCCTTGAGCGGCGAGCGGGCCACCGACACGACGGGGCACGGCAGCTTGTCCCGATCGGCGTACCGCTTGTGGCCGTTCTCGGTGTCCTCCACCACTCCGAGGACGGTCCCGGAGAACCGGTCGCACAGCGCGTCGAGCACCGGGGCGAAGTAGCCGCCGACGTCCAGCAGCACCACGTCCTCGCCGGCCGCCCGGGTCTCCAGGTAGGTCACCGCCGCTTCCGGGTCGGCGAACAGCTCACGCGACAACTCGTCGCAGACGAAGCCCTGTTCGACCTCTCGGCGCGCTGCGGCGTCGATCGACTTCGGTTTGGGCAGGACCGCCCGGAGGCTGGACACGGTGCCGACCGCCCGCACGAACGACGGGCGCTCCGGCAACAGGTGCGTCACCAGCAGCGAGGACGGGAGGACCGGGGGCGTGAACCGCCGGGCGATCTTCCCGAAGTACGTGTCCAGTCGTGCGCGCTCCGAGGTCTCCACGGAGACTCCCCTCCCTGTCGCTGCTTTCGCTGGAAACCCGCCCGGGCCGAAGCTCTCCCCCAGCAGCCGGGGCGGGAGGCTGCGAGGCCCGCACGGGCCTGCTGGGGCGAAGGAACGCCCGCCCGCCGTGGGCGCCCATGCAGGTGCCTTCTGCGCCCAAGCGGGCCCGGCCCCGGACCACCTCGCCGATCTTCGGGCGGTAGTTCTCCCGCCTGGGTGTCCTGCGCATTGCCATCGGTCAACTCCTCTCCGTGATCACACGAAGAGGCTCCCGTGATGCGATCGGAGCCAACAGGGATGGAACGTCCTACTTCTGACGGCTAATCAGCAACACCCAGCAGGCGTGCCAGCCTCCGAAGGCCGGGGGGCCGGACCGGCCCCGCCCACAGGTCGGAGACGATCGCCACGGCGAGGGTGTGGTGCCGCATCCATCCGGGTGCCACCCGCTGGAGCTTCTCCAGGGTCGCCACCGCCCCGGCGGCGTCTCCCAGGTCCGTGTGCGCCCGCGCCACGTCCAGCAGTAGCCAGGTGCGCCATGAAGGCGGCGTGTCGGCGCTCAGACGGAGCCCACGGGCCAGCGTCAACGCTTCCTCCGGGCGAGCGTGCTGGACCGCGAGGCGCACCCGTTCGATTCGCACGGACGACCGGCTGAACACGCTCACCATCCGCCCGTCCGCAGGGGCTTCCAGGCGGGCCAGCCGAGCGGTGGCCTGCTCCGCCGTGAGCATCATGTCCGACGCGCCCGCGTAGTCACCGCTGCGGGCGGTGCTGGTCGCAGCCGACATGACCAGACCGCCCCAGACCCTCAGCCGCTCGGCGCTCGTCGTCCGGTCCCGCTCCAGCCCGTCGGCGGCACGCACGGCGAGTACCTGCGCGTCGTCCAAGCGGTTCTGCCGCTGGTAGGCCCAGGCCACGGAGTTGCAGATCATCGCGGACAGCAGCGGGTCTTCGGAGGCATCGGCAGCCGCTACGGCCCGCTCAAGGCTGGACAGCCCGAGGTCCGTCTTCCCCAGCCGGATCGCCAGGTGCCCGCCGAGTTGCAGCACCTTTCCGAGCGCGTGTTGGCCCTGTAGCCGATCACGACCGCGCCCGACAGCGGCAACCAGCCGAGCGTCCGCGATGACCCCCGGTAGAAGCTCCATGACCCTGCCGAAGTCGGCATTGTGGTAGAGCGTCCAAGCCTCTGCGATCTCTGCGCGCAGCAGCGCCGGGGACAGGCGATCAGCCCCGTCCGGCACCAGGGGAGGAGCGAACAGCGGCGGCATGATGGCGCGGCGTACCGCCACCAGCTCCGGGGGCTCCACGTCGCCGGTGGACGGTACGGCGGGCGGGTCTCCGAGCAGGGCCGTCACCTCCACTCCGAGTCCCCGCGCAAGTGCGTGCAGCGTCGGCAGTCGAGCGGAGTGCTTGCGCTTCTGCTCCAACTTCCTCACTACGTCTGCGGATACGCCCGACTTCTCCGCCAAGCCCTCTTGCGTGAGGTCCGCCAGCCGTCGCAGCCGGCCGAGCCGGTCGCCGAGATGGTCGTTCGCCATGTCGCAGACCCTACGCCGTGATCGGGCGGGAACAACCGCCTCGTGGCCAACGCGGAGGAGCCCGACACCGGCCCCAAGGTGACAGCCTGTTCACGGTGACCTTGGAGCGTGAGGGTTCCCCCGGCGCGTTCCGGAGGGTAAACAGTCCCCTCAGCAGAACCGCATCAACAACCCGCCACCCCGCCCACCTGACACGACGTCAGCCGCCGGCCCTGCGCAGCGCCTTGCGCGTGGTGCCGAGCTTGCGGAGCACCGCGGCGACGTGGTGCTCGGCGGTGCGTTCGGAGACGTAGAGGGCGGCGGCGATCTCCTTGTTGCGGGCGCCGTCGGCGAGCAGGCCGGCGACCTGGCGTTCGCGCGGGGAGAGGGTGTCGGCGGGGTCCCCGGGGGTGCGCGGGACGGGGCCGAGGGTGCGCAGGTGGCGTCGGGTCCGGGAGGCGTCGCGGACGGCGCCGAGGCGGTCGAACTCCTCGGCGGCGGCGGTCAGCAGCGGCCCGGCACCGGCGGCCGGCCCGGCGAGCGCGGCGCGTTCGGCGGCGAGGGCGGCGGGGTGGGGGCGGCCGACGGCCTGCCAGGCGTCGCGGGCGCGGAGGAACGCGGCGGCGGCCGCGTCCGGGGTGTCGGCGAGCAGTCCGGCGGCGGTGTGCTGTTCGGCCCGGCCGGCGGGGCTGACCAGCCCGTCGAGGCCGGCCGCGTGCTCGGCGGCGAGGGCGGTGGCGGCGGCCCGGTCGTCGCGGCGCAGGGCGGTGTCGACGGCGGTGGGCAGCAGGTCGAAGGCGAACGGCCAGAGTTCGCGGCGGCGCAGCAGGCGCAGCGCGGGGGCGAGGGTCTGCCAGGCGGTGTCGGGGTCGTCGCGGTCGAGGTGGTGGCGGGCCAGGCCGGCCGCGGAGGGCAGCGCGAGGACGCTGGTGGCGTCCTGGTCGAGGGCGCCACGGAAGTGCTCGGCGGCGCGGGCTGCCTGGCCGCGGGCGGCGGCGATGGTGCCCTGGGCGGCGGCGAGCAGGCCGGTGTCGGCGACGGGGCTGTCGGGGAAGCGCCGACGGTAGGCGGCGAGGGCGGCGTCGAACCGGGTCCACCGGCCGGCCGTCCAGTCGAGCAGGACGGGGTAGCTGTGGGCGTACATGGCGAGGCCGCCGAGTCCGGCGCGCTCGCAGAGGGCGGCGGCTTCTGCGGCCCAGCCGCGGACCGAGGCGTCGAGGCCGGTGCAGCAGCCGATCTCGGCGGCGTTGGAGAGGCTGATGGCCGTGCAGAGCACGATCTTGGGGTGGTCGCTGTGCCGGGGCAGGGCGGCGATCAGGTCGGGGATCCCGGGGGTGGCGCAGAGCGGGAGCGAGACCAGCCGGTTGGTCCGGACGACGGCGGTGGTCTCGGGGTCGTCGAAGCGCTCCAGCAGGGCGAGGGCGCGGTCCATCCAGCCCCGGCGTTCGGCGGCGGTGGCGTCGCCGGTGTCCATGGCGGCGATGACGGCCAGCGTCTTGGCCGCGTGCCGGGGGTTGTCGGCCTCCAACTCGACGGCGGCCTCCTCGAGTTCGGCGACGCCGTGGGAGCCGCCGAGGTGCAGTCGGAGGATGTTGCCGAGCCGGGCCCGGATCTCGCCGCGGACGGCCGGGGCCAGGCCGGGGGTGTCGATGATGCGGCGCAGCGCGTCGGCGCTGGCGCCGGCCTCCTCGGTGTAGGCGACGGCCTCGGCCAGCGAGCGGGCGGCGGCGCCGAGTTCGTCGGTGGGCAGGCCGGGGTGGTCGATGATCCGGCGGAGCATCAGGGCGGCGGTGCCGAGGTCGCCGACCTCCATCGCCCGGTCGGCGGCGGCGCGGGCGTGCACCAGCCACTGCGCGGTGTCGCCGAGCGCCTCGGTGTGGTGGGCGATCTGCACCAGCGGCTGCGGGTCCCGGGCGGTGAGCAGGCCGAGGACGCGGCGGTGCAGCCGGGTGCGGAGCGGGCCGGGCAGCGCGTCGTAGACGGAGCGGCGGGCCAGGGCGTGCGAGAAGCCGTAGCTGTCGGGGCCGTGCTCGACCAGGACGGAGCGCTCCAGGGCGTCGGTCAGGGCGGCGTCGGCCCGGTCGGCGGGGAGCGCGGCGGCCTCGGCCAGCAGGTCGCCGGACGCGGGGACGGCGAGCACCGCGGCGGCGTCGACCAGGTCGGCGGCGTCCGGGGTGAGCCGTTCGATCCGGGCGGCGAGCACCTCGCGCAGGCTGCGCGGCACGCCGAGCACGCCGAGCAGGTCGGGCCGGTCGGCGGCGCCGGGGCGGGTGCCGAGGGTGATCAGGTCCTCGACGGCGATCAGCGGCAGGCCGTGGCTGCGCTCGTACAGCGCGCCGGTGAGCCGGCGGGCGCCGTCCGGGCCGAGGGCGGAGCCGGCCAGTGCGGCGAGGGCCGGCCGGTCCAGCCGGTGCAGGGCCAGGTCGCGCAAGCCGGTGCCGGCGGGGCGGCGCAGTTCGCGGCCCAGCAGCGGGCCGCGCACCTCCTCGCCCCGGTAGGTGAGCAGCAGCGCGGTGTCCTCGGGCAGGCTGCCGGCCAGCAGCAGCAGGAGTTCGCGGGTCGCGTCGTCGGCCCAGTGGACGTCCTCGACCACCAGCACCACGGGGGCCGCGGCCGCCAGCAGGGCCCGGGTGGCGGTCAGCACCGCCTGGCGCTGCTCGCCGGGCCCGGTGGGCTCGGCGGGCGGCGGGGGCAGCCGGTCGGCGAGGTCGGGCAGCAGCGGTGCGAGGGCCGCGGTGGCGGCCCCGAGCCGGGCGCCGGGCGGCAGCAGCGGGCCGAGCGCCCCGAGGGCGTCGATGACCGGGCCGAAGGGCAGCGGCTCGCGCAGCGGGTGGCAGCCGCCCACCACGGTCCCCACTCCGCGGGCCCGCAACGCGTCGGCGGCCTCCGCGACCAGCCGGGTCTTGCCCACCCCGGCCTCCCCTTGCACCAGGGCGACGGCCGGACGGGCGGCCAACAGGTCCACCAGCTCGGCCAGTTCGGGCCCGCGGCCGACGAAGGCGAAGCCCCGCCGCTCCGGGGCGGGACCGAGCTGCCGTACCGTGCCGACCATCCGCCGCTCCTGACCACCGTGAACGCCTGTCCCCCACGCTACTGCCGCCCCCGCCGGGGAACCGCCCGGCGGGGCCCGGCGGATCGGGAGCTGACCGGTCGGGAGTCGGCCGGGCGGACCGCCCCGGTCCGGGTGCGGAACTACCCATGTCCCGGCCGTCGGCGGACGGGAATGGGTAGTTCCGCGTCTTCCGGCGGGCTGCGGGCCGGTCTTCCCTGGAACCAA
Organism: Kitasatospora sp. NRRL B-11411; assembly: GCF_000721345.1. Classification (NCBI taxonomy): domain Bacteria; kingdom Bacillati; phylum Actinomycetota; class Actinomycetes; order Kitasatosporales; family Streptomycetaceae; genus Kitasatospora; species Kitasatospora sp. NRRL B-11411. Next base: position 83,632 of record NZ_JOGH01000011.1, read on the forward strand.
CAGCACCACCCGCACCACCCGGAGGCGAGCAGCCATGAACCCCACGAACCGTCCGGCGGCCAGCCGCCCCACCGCCATCTACCTGCGCTGCTACCCGTACGACGCGGGTTTCCTGCTGGACTTCTGGAGCGCGCTCAGCCATTACGCCCTGGCCACCGGGCTGGGCGAGGCGACCGTGTTCCTGGACAACGGGCGCCGCTCCCAGGACCCGCTGAGTTCGCTGGAGGCGCTGCTGGCGGCGGCCGCGGCGGGGCGGGTGTCGGCGGTGGTGGTGCCCGGCCCGTTCGTCTTCTCGTTGGACGACGAGGCGGCCCGGGCCACGGTGCGCCGGTTCGAGGCGGCGGGCTGCGCGGTCCACGAGCTGCCGGACACGCACCGGCGGCGGCCCTCCGCCCGGTTCGCCGTGGCGGGCTGAGCGGGGGCGGCGGGCCCGTCAGGGGGTCTCGGCGACGACCAGCTGTCCGACCTGTTCGCCGAGCACGGCCCGGGCGGGTGCGTCCAGGCCGGAGTCGGTGACGAAGCAGTCCAGTTCGTCCAGGGCCGCGAAGGCGCTCAGTCCGACCACGCCCCACTTGCTGTGGTCGGCCACCGCGACCACCCGGCGGGCCGAGGAGATCAGGGCCCGGTTGGTCTGCGCCTCGGCCAGGTTGGGGGTGGTGAGTCCGGCCCGTTCGGAGACGCCGTGCGCGCCGATCAGCAGGATGTCGACGTGCAGCGAGCGGATCGCCTGGTCGGCCAGCGGGCCGACCAGGGCGGCCGAGGGGGTGGGGGTGCCGCCGGTGAGCAGCAGGGTCGGTCCGCTGCCCGGGTTCTTCGCGGCGTGCTCGCGCAGCAGGTCGGCGACCGGCAGCGAGTTGGTGACGATGGTCAGGCCGCGGACGTCCAGCAGCCGGCCGGCCACCGCGTGGGCGGTGGTGCCGGCCGAGACGGCGACCACGCTGCCGGGTTCGACCAGGGCGGCCGCGGCGTCGGCGAGCGCGGCCTTGGCGGCGGACTCGCGCTGCGTCTTGGCCTCGAAGCCCGGTTCCTCGGCCCGGGCGGCGCTGGTGACCGCGCCGCCGTAGATCTTCTCCACTTCGCCGGCCCGGGCGAGTTCGTCCAGGTCCCGGCGGATCGTCATGTCGGAGACGCCGAACTGCTCGACCAGGTCGGCCACCCGGACGGCGCCGGTCCGGCGCACCAGTTCGAGGATCAGCGCTCGGCGCTGGGGGCCGAGAAGTGTCGGGTCCGCCACGGGTTCTCCTTACGCCGCTCGGCAGTGGTTCACGGATCAACAGAATAGTGCGGTCCTGATCAGCCGGACGTCCACCCCTGCCCACCCCACCCAGATTCAACATAATCAAACGTTCAATGACGGTGGCGGCAAGGTCACGAAATGTCTCCTTTGAACCGACCGAAACCCGGCTGAGCTGCGCAAACACCCTCGCTCCCGATCGGGGCCCGGAACCGGACCGGTCAGAACCCTTGACACAACCGAACACCGATCCGAAACTCTCCCCAGCCGCTTGTTTGCGCCAACATGCTTCACCCCCCACCCCCACCCGAAGCCGCGAGGTACTCCCCCATGTCGCGTACGAGATCCGCGCTGCTCTGCGCCCTGCTGGCGCTCGGCGCCCCGCTGGCCGCCGGCACCGCCCCCGCGCAGGCCGCCCCCGTGCCCGTCGTCAACGGCACCCAGTTCACCGACACCACCGGCGCGGGCGTGCAGGCGCACGGCGGCGGCGTGATCAAGGTCGGCGCGTACTACTACTGGTTCGGCGAGGACCGCAACGCCGACAACAGCTTCCGGTACGTGTCGGTGTACCGCTCCACCGACCTGAAGACCTGGGAGTTCCGCAACCACGTGCTGACCCAGGCCACCGACCCGGAGCTGGCCTCGGCCAACATCGAGCGACCCAAGGTGATCTACAACCAGGCCACCGGCCAGTTCGTGATGTGGATGCACAAGGAGAGCGCCACCGACTACGGCGAGGCCCGGGCCGCCGTCGCGGTCTCCTCCACGGTGGACGGCGACTACAGCTGGCGCGGCAGCTTCCGGCCGCTGGGCGAGATGTCCCGGGACATCACCACCTTCGTGGACGACGACGGCACCGCGTACATGGTCTCCGCCGCCAACGAGAACCGGGACCTGCACGTCTACCGGCTGACCGCCGACTACACCGGCATCGACGCCCAGGTGCAGAGCCTGTGGAACGGCTCCTCCCGGGAGGCGCCCGCGCTGTTCAAGCGGGGCGGCGTGTACTTCCTGCTCACCTCCGGCGCCACCGGCTGGGCCCCCAACCAGCAGATGTACGGCACCGCCACCAGCGTCACCGGCAACTGGAGCGGCCTGACCAACATCGGCGACGACGTCACCTACGGCAGCCAGACCGCGTACGTGCTGCCGGTCCAGGGCACCTCCGGCACCAGCTACCTGTACATGGGCGACCGCTGGGGCAACTCGATGGGCGGCACCGTCAACGACTCCCAGTACGTGTGGCTGCCGCTGACCTTCCCCACCGACACCAGCATGACGATGGGCGACTCCCCGCAGATCACCGTGGACGCCGCGGCCGGCACCGTCGCCCCGATGAACGCCACCTGGGAGAACCTGACCGGGCAGCAGAGCGGCAAGTGCATGGACGTCGCCAACTACGCGTTCTCCGCGGGCGCGCAGGCCATCCAGTGGTCCTGCGGCTGGGGCGCCAACCAGACCTTCTGGTTCAAGCCGCTCAGCGGCGGCTACGTGCAGATCATGGCCCGGCACAGCGGCAAGTGCCTGGACATCGCGGGCAACTCCACCGCCAACGGCGCGGCCGTCGTGCAGAACACCTGCTCCACCGCCAACTCCCAGCAGTGGCAGGTGCAGAAGGCCGACAGCAGCGGCAACGTCCGGCTGGTCGACCGGCGCTCCGGCAAGTGCCTGGACGTGACCAACCAGTCCACCGCCGACGGCACCGCGCTGGAGCAGTGGACCTGCAACACCGGCACCAACCAGCTGTGGCGGCGCGGCCCCTCCTGGCTCTGACCCCTCAACCGCCCCCACGCACCACCCCCACCCGACGGCACGTCCCTGGCCCTCGCCCGGCGAGGGACGTGCCGTTCCGCATGCCCGCCCCCGGAGGAACACCGTGTCCCCACAGCGCCGCACCGCCCGCGCCGCCGCCCTGACCGCCCTGGCCGCGCTCGCCGCCGGCACCCTGGCCGCCCCGCCCGCCGCGGCCGACGAGGCCGCCGCCCACGTCACCGTCCGGCTCGACCCCAGCTACCAGCAGCAGCCGTTCCAGGGCTGGGGCACCGCCCTGGCCTGGTTCGCCAACGCCACCGGCAACTGGCCGGACGCCAAGCGCAACGAACTCGCCGACGCCCTGTACGGGACGAACGGGCTGGGCTTCACCGTCGCCCGCTACAACATCGGCGGCGGCGACAGCCCCGAGACCACGCCCTACCTGCGCCCGGGCGCGGCCGTGCCCGGCTACTGGAACCGGCCCGCCGCGTACGGCCCGCCCGGCGGCGACACCACCGGGTGGACCGAGCAGCCGAACTGGTGGGACCCGGGCAACCCGGACGACTGGAACCCGCAGGCCGACGCCGCCCAGCGCTGGTGGCTGACCGCCGCGAAGAGCCGCGGCGCCGACACCTTCGAGGCGTTCTCCAACTCCGCGCCGTACTTCATGACCAACAGCGGCCTGGTCTCCGGCGCCGTCAACGGCTGGCAGGACAACCTGCGCCCCGACCAGTACGACCGGTTCGCCGCCTACCTCGCCGGGTCGCTGCAGCGCGCCCAGGCCGCCACCGGCGTCACCTTCGGCTCGCTGTCGCCGATGAACGAGCCCGGCACCTCGTACTGGCACGCCGGCGGCCCGCAGGAGGGCTCGCACTGGGACACCGCCTCGCAGACCCAGCTGGCCACCAGCGTCCGCGCCGCGCTGGACGCGGCCCACCTGACCACGCCCCTGGCGGCGATGGACGAGACCAACCCGGACCTGTTCCGCGACGAGTGGAACGCCTACCCGGCCGCCGCCCGCGCCGCGGTCGGCAAGCTCAACACCCACACCTACTCCACCGGCGGCCGCGGCACCGTGCGCGACCTGGCCAAGGGCGCCGGGCTGCCCGGCTGGATGTCCGAGGTGGACCTCGGCGGCTCGGTGCCGCAGAGCTTCACCGACATGTCGCCCGCGCTCGACTTCGCGCACCGGATCACCGACGACGTCCGGGAGCTGGAGCCGGGCGCCTGGGTGATGTGGCAGGCCGTCGAGGACTACACCAACATGACGCCCGCCCACGAGAACTCCAACTGGGGCCTGGTCCAGGTCGACCTGAACTCCGCCGACCCGGCGAACGAGCCGCTGCGGCTGAACAAGAAGTACTGGGCGATGGCCAACTACAGCCGCTTCGTCCGGCCCGGCGCCCGGGTGATCGCCACCGACTCCACCGACACGCTGGCCGCGCTGCGGCCGAACGGCACCGGCGCGGTCGCGGTGTACACCAACTCCACCGGCGCCGCGCAGACCGTCACCCTCGACCTGGCGGGCTTCCAGAGCGTCGACACCTCGGTGCCGGTGCAGCAGTGGACCACCGACGGCGGCAAGAACCTGGTCCGCGAACCCGACCTGGCCGCGACCGCCGCCAAGACCCTGACCGCCACCGTCGGCCCCGGCTCGGTGACCACCTTCGTGCTGCCCGGCGCCACCGGCACCGCCACCGCGGCCGCCACCGTCCCCACCGGCCAGACCCGCCGGCTGGTCAACGACCACAGCGGCCTGGCCCTGGCCGCCTCCGGCACCGCCGTGGTCCAGCACACCCCGAACACCACCGACACCACCCAGCAGTGGAACTTCACCCGGCTCGCCGGGACGTACGACTCCACCGCCGCCTACCGGATCACCAACGCCAAGAGCGGCAAGGCGCTCAGCGTCGCCGGCGGCGCGCTGTCGCTGGTCGCGGCGGGCAGCTCCACCCAGCAGCAGTGGCTGCTGTCCACCACCGGCGACGGGCACGACACCCTGGTCAACAAGGCCGGTGGCCTGCTGCTGGACGTCAGCGGCGAGTCCACCGCGGACGGCGCGCCGGTCGGCGCCTGGACGCCCACCGGCGGCGGCAACCAGTCCTGGGCGATCGGCTCCGCCGCGCCCGACGCCTACAAGGGCCTGAAGGTCCGGCTCAGCGGGCGCTGCGCGGAGGTCGCGGGCGGCTCCACCGCCGCGGGCACCGCCGTGGTCCAGCACACCTGCGCCAACGCCACCGACCAGCAGTGGACGCTGCGGCCGGCCGGCAGCCCCGGCCAGGTCAACGTGGTGGTCCGGTCCACCGGCCAGTGCCTGGACGTGTCGGGCGCCGCCACCGCGGACGGCGCGCCGCTGGTGCAGTACCCGTGCAACGGCGGGACGAACCAGCAGTGGTCGGTGCGCGACACCGGCTCCGGGTACGTGACGCTGCTGGCCCGGCACAGCGGCAAGTGCCTGGACGTGAACGGCTCCTCGACGGCCGACGGGGCGGCGCTGGTGCAGCGGCCCTGCACGGGCGCGCCGGGCCAGCAGCTGCTGGTCGGCTGACCGACCCGGCCGCGACGACGGCGGCGGGCCCCACCTCCGGGTGGGGCCCGCCGCCGTCGTTCGTTCAGCCGCGCGGGGCGGGCGGGGGCGCGGTGCTGGCCCGCACCACCAGCTCGGGGGCGACCACGACCGGCGCGTCCCCGGCCGTGCCGGGGGCCTCGATCTGGGCCAGCAGCCGGGCCACGCACTGCCGGCCGACCTCCTCGAAGTCCTGCCGGACGGTGGTCAGCGGCGGCAGGTAGTAGGCCGCCTCGGGCAGGTCGTCGAAGCCGGCCACGCTGACGTCCTCGGGGACCCGGCGGCCGGCCTCGTGCAGGGCCCGGAGCAGGCCGAGCGCGAGGTGGTCGTTGGCGGCGAACACCGCGGTGACGTCGGGGCGGGCGGCCAGTTCGCGGCCGATCCGGTAGCCGTCCTCGGCCGTCCAGTCGCCGTACCGCAGCGGGGGCACGGGCGCGCCGGCGGCCTTCAGCGCGGCGTGCCAGGCGGCGGCGCGGCGGCGGGCGGCGTAGGAGTCCTGCGGGCCGCCGAGGTGCCAGACGGTGCGGTGGCCGAGGTCGAGCAGGTGGCGGGTGGCGGCGGCGGCGCCGGCCGCCTGGTCGGTGTCGACCGAGGGGAAGCGGCGCTCCGGGTCGCCGTCGGCGACCACCACCGGGACGCCGGAGGTGACGGAGAAGCCGGGGCGGTCGAGGATCTGCGCCTCGATCACCACCAGGCCGTCCACGGCCTGGTCGGTGAGCTGGCGGACGGCCTGCTGCACGGCGCGCTCGGTCTGGTCCTCGGCGCAGACCACGTTCAGCGAGTAGCCGGCCCGCTGGGCGGCGCGCGAGATCGCGGCCAGGGTGCGGGCGTTGCCCTGGGCGGTGACGTCGAAGGTGACCACGCCCAGGACGTGGAAGCGGCCCAGGGTGAGCGCCCGGGCGGCGCTGTTGCGCTGGTAGCCGAGCACCCGCATCGCCGACAGCACCCGTTCGCGGGTCTCCGGTTCGACGTTGCTGCGGTTGTTGGCGACCCGGGAGACGGTCTGCGAGGAGACCCCGGCGAGCGCCGCGACGTCGGCCTGCGACGGCGGCCGCGTCCTGCCGCGGGCGGTGCCGTCGGCTGTCGGGCCCTGCTGCATGCGGTCCTCCTTCATGTCTGCGTAAACATGGTAGCGGGGTGGAGATCGGAAAAAGCCACCGCCCCGGCTGCCGGAGCAGTCGGGGCGGTGACCTGGCGGGCGCGGCCGACCCTCAACGGCCGGCCCGCCGTTCCGTCCCCGGCCAGGAGCCGGGCCGCCACGCCCGTGGGGCGGCCCACCGAAGCCCGGTGGCAGGGGGACGGAAGCACGGGAGGGCGGGTCAGGCGGGCAGGCCGATGGCGCGTTCGCCGCTGCGGCGCTGCTGGATGACGACGGCGACGACGAGCAGGGCGCCCTGGGCGACGTTCTGCCAGAAGGAGTTGATGCCCTGGACGGTGAGGCCGTTCTCCAGGCAGCCGAGCAGGGCGACGGCGAGCAGGGTGCCGCCGACGCCGCCCTTGCCGCCCTTGAGGGCGCAGCCGCCGAGGGCGGCGGCGGTGATGGCCTTGAGTTCGAGGCCCTCGCTGCCGGAGGTGGGCTGGCCGCTTCCGGTGCGGGCGGTGAGCAGCACGCCGGCGAGGGCGGCGACGATGCCGATCAGGCCGTAGACGGCGATCAGGTACTTGTTGATGTTGATGCCGGCCAGGCGGGCGGCGGTGTCGTTGCCGCCGATCGCGTAGAGGTTGCGGCCCAGGTCGGTGCGGGCCAGCAGGACGTGCACGGCGAGCGCGACCAGGACCAGCAGCCAGACCATGACGGGCAGCCCGGCGATCTTGCCGCGGCCGAGGAAGACGAACACCGGGTCGCCGAGCACGTAGCCCTGGGCGCGGCCGTCGGAGATCAGCTGGGCCAGGCCCTTGTAGGCGGCCAGGCCGGCCAGGGTGGCGATGGTCGGGTTGACCCGGCCGTGCACGATGATCGCGCCGTTGAGCAGGCCGATCAGCAGGCCGACGCCGACGGCGGCGGCGATGCCCGCGTAGGCGTTGGAGCCCGCGGAGGTGAAGGCCATCGCGGAGACCACGGAGGCGACGCCGGCCTGCGAGCCGACCGAGATGTCCAGGCCGCCGCAGATGATGACCACGGTCTGCACGACGGCCAGCAGGCCGGTGATGGTGGCGGCCTCGGCGATCACCTGGAGGTTGCCCAGGCTCAGGTAGTTGTCGTTGAGCGTGCCGAACACGGCGAGCACGACGACCAGGGCGCCGATCAGGCTCAGGTGCTGGGCGCCGAGCCGGGCGATCAGCGAGGGGAGGACGGAGCCCCGGGCGGCCTCGGGCCGGGCGGGCGGGCTGGTCAGGGCGGTCATGAGGTGGCTCCAGGAGAGGGGTTGCGGGGCGTGAGGTCGTCGGCCATGGCGAGGTGCAGGACGGCTTCCTCGGTGGCGTCGGCGCGGTCGAGTTCGCCGGTGATCCGGCCGCCCTGCATGACGACGATGCGGTCGGAAAGGCCGAGCAGTTCGGGCAGTTCGGAGGAGATCACCAGCAGGGCCACGCCCTGTTCGGCGAGGTCGGCGATGATCCGGTAGATCTCGGCCTTGGCACCGACGTCGATGCCGCGGGTCGGCTCGTCCAGGATCAGCACCTCCGGACGGCGGGCCAGCCAGCGGGCCAGCACCACCTTCTGCTGGTTGCCGCCGGAGAGCTTGCGCACCTCGTGCTCGATCGAGGGGGTGCGCACCCGCAGCCGCTCGGTGTACTCCTGCGCCAACTGCTTCTCGGCGCCGCGCCTGACGAACCGGAAGCGGCGCAGGCGCTCCAGCACCGCCACCGAGGTGTTGTCGCGGATCGAGCGGTGCAGGAACAGCGCCTGCGCCTTGCGCTCCTCGGGCGCCAGGCCGAGTCCGGCGCGGATCGCCCGGCCGGGGCTGCCGCCCAGCGGGCGGCCGTCCAGGGTCGCGGTGCCGGAGCGGATCGGCAGGTCGCCGGCCAGCGCCAGGGCCAGCTCGGAGCGCCCGGCGCCGATCAGACCGGCCAGGCCGACCACCTCGCCGGCGTGCACCCGCAGGTCGATGCCGTGCACGTCGTCGGTGCTCAGGTTCTTGACGTCCAGCACCAGGCGGTCGGTGGCCACGCGTTCGCGGGTGAACATCGCGGACAGGTCGCGGCCGACCATCAGGCGCACCAGTTCGCCCTCGTTCGTGGTGGCGGCCTCCTGGACGCCCGCGAGTTCGCCGTCGCGCAGCACCGCGATCCGGTCGGCGAGCCGGAAGATCTCCTGCATCCGGTGCGAGACGTAGATGACGGCGACGCCCTGCGCCCGCAGCCGGCCGATCAGCGCGAACAGCGCCTCCACCTCCTGCTCGGAGAGCGAGGAGGTCGGCTCGTCGAACGCGATGACCTTCGCCTCCCCGGTCAGCGCCCGCAGGATCTCCACCAACTGGCGCTGCGCCGGGGTGAGTTGCGAGCCGAGCAGGTCGGGGTCCAGGACACCGGCGAAGCCCAGGCGCTCCAGGTCGGCCAGGATGCGGCGGCGCAGCTCGGCCCGGTCCAGCCGGCGGCCGGCCTTGCGCGGCAGCGAGCCCGCGTAGACGTTCTCGGCGACGGTGACGTGCGGGATGATCTCGGGTTCCTGCGGGATGATCCGGATCCCGGCGGCCCGGGCGTCGGCCGGGGAACGCAGGTCGAGGCGGTGGCCGTCCAGGTGCAGGTGGCCCTCGGTGGGCAGGTGGTCGCCGGTGAGGATCTTCAGCAGGGTGGACTTGCCCGCCCCGTTCTCGCCCATCAAGGCGGTGACCTGCCCCGCGGGGAAGTCGAGGGTGACGCCGCCGAGCGCCCGGACGGCGCCGAAGCGCTTGCCGACGGCGACGACACCGGCCGTGCCGGGCGGGAGCGGTGGCGGGGAGTGGTCGGGTGGGGTGGTCATGGCGGGTCACCTCGAAGCGGACGGGCGAACGGGCGGAGGGCGCGGCGCGCAGGAGGGGCGCGCAGGAGAAAGGAAGGGGGTGAGGGAGGGTGGGCCCCCGGCCCGGCGGGGGCAGCCGGGCCGGGCCGGGGGCGGCTCGGGCGGGTCAGCCGCAGCTGACGCCGGCGTCCTGCCAGCTGGTGGCGTCCACCATCCGGGTCGGCGCGAACGCCTCGGCGGGGAACTCCTTGCCGTTCTTGAGCTTGTCGTACACGGTCTGGACGGCGAGCGCGCCGACGTCCTTGCCGTTGATGAACAGCGCGGCCTTCATGCCGCTGGGCTGCCCGCTCTTCCAGTCCTTGCAGGCCAGGTAGGCGCCGAGGCCGACGCCGGCCACGTCCTCGGCCTTGAAGCCGGCGTTGGCCAGCGCGGTGACGCCGCCCTGCACGTTCTCGTCGTTGCAGCCCCACACCACCCAGTGCTTGACGCCGGCGTTGGCGGTGACGGTGGCGGCGACCTTGTCCTGCGCGCCGGTGGGGGTGTTGTCGGTGGCGACGTCGATGGTCTTGACGCCGGGGACGGCGGCGTCGAAGGCCTGCTGGGCGGCCTTGACCCGGTCGCCGCAGACCGTGACGTCCTGCTTCCAGGCGGAGATCACCCGGGTGTCGGCGGCGCTCCAGCCGGCCTTGGTGAACTCCTCGGCGGCGCGCTTGCCGACCTCGCCGCCCATCTGGGCGCCGGAGAAGCCGATCCGCGGCACCAGCTGCTCCTTGGCGCAGGCGGCCGGGTCCGGGCCGTTGGCGCAGATCTGGTCGTCCGAGGTGAGCAGCGCGACCTTGGCGTCCCGGGCGGCCTGGACGACCTGCGGGCCGACCGCCGGGTCGGGGACGACCACGATCAGGCCGTTGGACTTCTGCGCGAGGGCGGACTGCACCTCGCTGACCGTCTTGTTGGCGTCGTTGCCGAGGTTGACGACCTTCAGGTCGACGCCGAGCTCGGCGGCCTTGGCCTTGGCGCCGGCCGCCTCGCCGACGAAGTACTCCTGGTCGCCCTGCTTCTGCAGGTAGGTGATCGAGATCTTCCCGTCCACCTTGGCGACGCCGCCGTCGCCGGACCCGGACTGCTGTCCGGTCGAGCAGGCGGTGGCGGCCAGGCCCAGGGCGAGCAGCAGGGCTGCGGCCGAGGCGGTGCGGGAGGAGGGGGCGGTTCGAGGCATGGGGACGCTCCTTGGCGCAGGAGTCCGGACCGGCGCGAGACTGGCGCGCCGAAGTCAACAGACAACCGAACACGATCAAACGTGATGCAACAATGAGAGGGGCGGGGACTCATCGGAGTCAAGCCGGGTGACCCACCGATACCGGGTCGTAATCTGGCCACCGAGTCGACCGAACCCGCCACCGCCCGCCCGACCACCACCGCACCGACCGCCGTGACCTGCGGCTTCTCCGGGTGGAACGGGCGCCCGCCGGGGCCGCCGCCCGATCACGAAGCGGCATCACGACGCAACAACTGCTTGACGCCCCGGCAACACCAGGTCAACACTCGTCGCCAACACCATGTTGGCGTAAACATCCGCCGAAGGGCACTTCCCGTGAGCACGTCGCAGAGCACCACCTCCAGTCCCGCCCGGTCCCGCTCCGCCCCCGCCGCCCGCCGTTCCCGCAACCGCGGTGCCCGGCACGGCGGTTGGGGCTTCGCGTTCTTCGCGCCGTTCCTGGTGGTGTTCGTGATCGGGGTCGCGGCGCCGCTCGGCTACGCCGCCTACCTGAGCCTGTTCCAGGACCGGCTGATCGGCGGCACCGTCTTCGTCGGGCTGGAGAACTACCGCCGGGCCCTGGGCGACGAACTCTTCCGGGCCGGCCTGTGGCGGGTGCTGATGTTCCTGCTGGTGCAGGTCCCGGTGATGCTCGGCCTGGCCCTGCTGGCCGCGCTCGCCGTCGACAGCGGCCGGCTGCGCCGCCCCGGCCTGTTCCGGATCGGCGTCTTCGTCCCGTACGCGGTGCCCGCCGTGGTCGCCTCGCTGATGTGGGGCTACCTGTACGGCGACCGGTTCGGACTCGCCGGGCAGATCGGCGACTTCCTCGGCACCAAGCTGCCCGACCTGCTCGGCCCGGACTGGATGCTGGCCTCCATCGGCAACGTGGTGACCTGGCAGTACACCGGCTACAACATGCTGATCCTGTACGCCGCGCTGCGCACCGTGCCCACCGAGCTGTACGAGGCCGCGGCGCTGGACGGCGCGGGCGAGTTCCGCAAGGCGTGGAGCATCAAGCTCCCCGCGGTCCGCCCGGCCCTGGTGCTGGCCACGGTGTTCTCGATCATCGGTACCTTCCAGCTGTTCAACGAGCCCAACGTGATGCAGTCGCTGGCGCCGAACGTGGTCTCCACCAGCTACACGCCCAACATGTACGCCTACAACCTGGCCTTCAACGGCCAGCAGTTCAACTACTCGGCAGCCGTCGCCGTGGTCCTCGGCGGCGTCACCGCCGTGATCGCCTACGCCGTCCAGCTCCGGTCGATGCGGAAGGGGCAGGGCGCATGAGCAGCACCACCACCACGAAGCGGCGGCCGCGCCGCAGCCGGGCCAGCAACGCGCTCACCCTGGCGATGGCCCTGATGCTCGGCTACGCGCTGCTCCCGCTGGTGTGGCTGTTCATGGCCTCCACCAAGGACACCGCCTCGCTGATGAACAGCTTCGGCCTGTGGTTCGGCCACGGCTTCCACCTGTTCGGCAACATCGCCGACGTGCTGAGCTACGACCACGGCATCTACCTGCGCTGGTTCGGCAACACCCTGCTGTACGCGGTGGTCGGCGCCGGCGGCGCCGCGTTCATCGCCACCGCCGCCGGGTACGGCCTGGCCAAGTACCGCTTCCGCGGCCGCACCGCGCTGGCCGCCACCGTGCTCGGCGCGATCGCCATCCCCGGCACCGCGCTGGCCGTCCCGACCTACCTGCTGTTCAGCAAGGCCGGGATCGTCGACACCCCGTGGGCGGTGCTGCTGCCCTCGCTGGTCAGCCCGTTCGGCGTCTACCTGATGCGGGTGTACGCCGCCGAGGCGGTGCCGGACTCGATGCTGGAGGCGGCCCGGATCGACGGCGCGGGCGAACTGCGCACCTTCTTCACCGTCTCGCTGCGGCTGCTCGCCCCCGGCTTCGTCACCGTCCTGCTGTTCGCCCTGGTCGCGACCTGGAACAACTACTTCCTGCCGCTGATCGTGCTCAGCGACCCGAAGTGGTTCCCGCTGACCGTCGGCCTCAACCAGTGGAACTCCCTGGCCACCGGCGCGGCCGGCAGCGGCGCCACCACCACCGACTTCTACCCGCTGGTCGTCACCGGCAGCCTGCTGGCGATCGTCCCGCTGGTGGTCGCCTTCCTCTTCCTGCAGCGCTACTGGCAGTCCGGCCTGTCGGCCGGCTCCGTCAAGGAATGACGGCACCTCCCCCTCCCTCCCCCTCTCCACGGCAAGGAACCACCATGTCTCCCGCACCCGCCCGCCGCCGCAGACTCGCGGCCCTCGTCCCGGCCGCCGCCCTGGTGCTCGGCCTGACCGCCTGCGGCTCCTCCGGCGCCGGCTCCGCCGCCCCGGCGGTCACCGACCCCGCCGCGGCGCTGGACACCCCGACCACGCTGACCTTCTGGACCTGGGCCCCGAACATCGACAAGACGGTCGCACTGTTCGAGCAGAAGTACCCGAAGATCAAGGTGGACGTGGTCAACGCCGGCCAGTCCGCCACCGAGTACACCAAGATGCAGACCGCGATCAAGGCCGGCAGCGGCGGCCCCGACATCGCCCAGGTCGAGTACTTCGCGCTGCCCGAATTCGCGCTCTCCAAGCGGCTGGTGGACCTCAAGCAGTACGGCGCGGCCGGCCTGGAGTCGAAGTTCACCCCGTCCGCCTGGTCGCAGGTCGCGCTGAACGGCGGCGTCTGGGCCGTCCCGCAGGACACCGGCCCGATGGCGATGTTCTACAACCAGAAGCTCTTCGACCAGCTCGGCCTCAAGCCGCCCACCACCTGGGCCGAGTTCGAGGACGTCGCGGTGAAGATCAAGGCGTCCGACCCGAACCGCTTCATCACCTCCATCGACCCCGGTGACGCGGGCGGCCTGGACAGCCTGATCTGGCAGGCCGGCGGCCGGCCCTTCCAGCAGAAGGACGCCGCCAACGTCGCCGTCGACCTCCAGGACCCGGGCAGCAAGAAGGTCGCCGACCTCTGGACCTCGCTGCTGCAGCGCAAGCTGGTCGACGCCGCGCCCGGCTGGACCAACGAGTGGTGGCAGAGCATGGACAGCGGCCGCTACGCGATGTGGATGACCGGCGCCTGGGCGCCCGGCAACATCGCCTCCACCATCCCGAACACCGCCAAGGACTGGCGGGCCGCACCGATGCCGCAGTGGTCGGCGGGCGACAAGGTCTCCGCGGAGAACGGCGGCTCGGCCGTCGCGGTGCCCACCTCCAGCAAGCACCAGGCCGCCGCCGCGGCGTTCGCCATCTGGCTGAACTCCGACCCGGAGGCCGTCCGCTCGCTCAACGACAACGGCCTCTTCCCGGCCACCACCGGCCTGCTCACCGACAAGGCCTTCCTGGACAAGCCGCTGGACGCGCTCGGCGGCCAGCAGGCCAACCGGGTCTTCGCCGACTCCTCCGCCACCGTCGGCACCGGCTGGCAGTACCTGCCCTACCAGGTGTACGCCAACTCGGTCTTCAAGGACACCGTCGGCCAGGCCATGAACGGCGGCGACCTGAACGCCGGCCTGGGCGCCTGGCAGAAGCGGATCGCCGACTACGGCAACCAGCAGGGCTTCAAGGTCACCACGCCGTGACCCCCGGCCGGTGCCCGCCCGTCCCGCCGCGGACGGGCGGGCACCGGCCCCCTCCCTCCAGCACCCCAGGAGCAGCAACACCATGCCCGTCCTCGACACCGACGGCGGCGAGTTCACCCTCGACGGCGCCCCGTTCCGCATCCTCTCCGGCGGCCTGCACTACTTCCGGATCCACCCCGACCACTGGGCCGACCGCCTGCGCAAGGCCCGGCTGATGGGTCTCAACACGGTGGAGACCTACGTCCCGTGGAACCTCCACCAGCCCCGGCCCGGCGAGTTCCGCTTCGACGGCGGGCTCGACCTGCCGGCCTTCCTCGACCTCGCCGCCGCCGAGGGCCTGCACGTGCTGCTCCGCCCCGGCCCGTACATCTGCGCCGAGTGGGAGGGCGGCGGCCTGCCGTCCTGGCTGCTCACCGATCCCGACATCCGGCTGCGCAGCAACCACCCCGGCTACCTGCACGCCGTCGAGGGCTGGTTCGGCGCGCTGCTGCCACGGGTCCTGGACCGGCTCGCCACCCGCGGCGGCCCGGTGCTGGCCGTCCAGGTGGAGAACGAGTACGGCGCGTACGGCGACGACACCTCGCACCTCGCCCACCTCGCCGAACTGCTGCGCCGGCACGGCGTGGACGTCCCGCTGTTCACCTGCGACCAGCCCGGCGACCTGGCCCGCGGCGCGCTGCCCGGCACCCTGGCCACCGTCAACTTCGGCAGCCGCTCCCGCCAGGGCCTCGCCGCGCTGGACGAACTGCGGCCCGGGCAGCCCAAGCTGTGCGCCGAGTTCTGGATCGGCTGGTTCGACCGGTGGGGCGGCCGGCACGTGGTGCGCGACCCCGAGGACGCCGCCCGCGAACTCGACGATCTGCTCGCCACCGGCGCCTCGGTCAACCTGTACATGTTCCACGGCGGCACCAACTTCGGCTTCACCAACGGCGCCAACGACAAGCACACCTACCGGCCCACCGTCACCAGCTACGACTACGACGCCCCGCTCGACGAGGCCGGCGACCCCACCGCCAAGTACCACGCCTTCCGCGAGGTGCTCGCCAAGTACGCCCCGCTGCCCGTCGAAGCGCCCCCCGCCGCCGGGCCCAAGCTGCCCGCCGCCACCGTCCACCTCACCGAGAGCGCCCCGCTGCTCGCCGACCTGCCGGTGCTCGGCACCGCCGTGCCCGCGCTGCGCCCGCTCACCATGGAGGAGCTCGGCCAGGACTTCGGCTTCGTCCTGCACAAGGCGATCCTGCCCGCCGCGGGTCCCGCCCTGCTGGAGGTCGGCGCCGTCGCCGACCGGGCCCAGGTGTTCGTCGACGGGCAGCCGGTGGGCGTGCTGGAGCGCGAGAACCACGAGCGGGCGATCGCCTTCCACGTCCCGCGGGCCGGCGCCGTGCTGCGGCTGCTGGTGGAGAACCAGGGCCGGGTCAACTACGGCGAGGGCCTGCACGACCGCAAGGGCCTGCACGGGCCGGTGCTCCTCAACGGCGTGGAGCTGACCGGCTGGAGCAGCCTGCCGCTGCCGCTGGACGACCTCGGCGAGCTCTCCTTCACCGGGACCGCGGGCCCCGTCCCCGGCCCGGTCTTCCACCGCGGCACCTTCCAGGTCGACGAGCCCGCCGACACCTTCCTGCACCTGCCCGGCTGGACCAAGGGCAACGCCTGGGTCAACGGCTTCCCGCTCGGCCGCCACTGGTCCCGCGGCCCCCAGTGCTCGCTGTACGTCCCCGGCCCGGCCCTGCGCCCCGGGCCGAACGAGCTCACCGTGCTGGAGCTGCACGCCGCCCCGTCCCACCGCACCGCCCGGCTGCTCCCCCACCCGGACCTCGGCCCGACCGAGGAGTAGCCCCGGCCCCGGACCCGATCACCGAACCGACCACCGGACCCCGGCGGCCACCGCGCCGCCGGGGGCTTCGGCCTGCCCGTGACCAGGGAGAACACCGGCAATCATCACAATCAAACATGATCCATCAGGAAACTCGTCCGTAACCTTGACACAACCAAACAGTGCTCTGAGACTCTCAGCAGTGTCCGCCCGACCGCCCGGGCGCCTCCCCCACCGCGAGCAGGAGTCCACCCCCATGCCCTCTCCCCACCCCTCGTTGGACCGCCGGCAGTTCGTCACCGCCGCCGCCCTGACCGCCGGGGCCGCCGCCCTCGGCGGGGCCCTGCTCCCCGCCGTGCGCGCCGCCGCCGCCGTCCCCCCGCAGGTCACCCTCCCGCAGCGCGGCAGCTACGACACCGCGCAGGCCACCGCCTGGACCGACGGCTTCGTCACCGGCAACGGCACCCACGGCGCGGTGCCCTACGGCGCCCCCGCCCTGGAGCGGGTCGTCCTCAACCACCACTCCTTCGTGCTCCCCAACGGCACCCGCGACCTCCTGCCGCCCGTCCTCTCCGGCAACCTCGACACCGTCCGGGACAAGGCGCTGGCCGGCGACTACTGGGGCGCCGCCGGGACCTTCGCCGACGGCTGGTCGCTGCGCTGGACGCAGACCTTCCACCCCGGCTACGAGCTGCAGCTGAACAGCCCGGCCATGACCACCGCCAACAACTACGCCCGGATCGTCGACTACCGCACCGGCGAGGTCACCCACACCTGGACCGACAGCGCCGGCACCTGGAAGCGGCACGTCTTCGCCTCCCGGGCCGACGACGTGGTCGTGCACGAGCTGCTGCCCGCCACCGGCCAGACCGTCAACACCACCGTCACCGCGAACACCGCGCTCGACGGCGCCCCCGCGAACGTGACGTTCACGACCGCCGCCGCCCGGGTCTCCACCACCGAGGGCACCCTCGACGTGCGCGGCACCTACCCGGCCGGGCTGGGCGCGTACGGCTTCGAGGGCGTCACCCGGGTCGTGGTCACCGGCAGCAAGGCCACCGTCACGGTCTCCGGCAGCGGCCTGGTGGTCGCCAAGGCCGCCAAGGTGCTGCTGCTCACCAAGCTCGGCCGGTACGAGAACGCCACCGGGTGGAACGCCAAGCCGCTGCAGGCCGCCCTGGCCGCGCTGCCCGCCGACTACCCCACCCTGCTGGGACGGCACACGCCGCTGCACCAGGCGCTGTTCGACTCCTCCAGCCTCGACCTCGGGGTGTCCGCCGCCGACCGGCAGCTGTCCACCGGCGAACTGATCGCCCGCCAGAACGGCAACCGCTCCACCGTCGACCTGGCCCTGCTGGAGCGGATGTACGACTCCGGCCGCTACCTGTTCGCCAGCTCCAGCGGCCTGCTGCCGCCCCGCCTCACCGGCCTGTGGGCCGGCTCCTGGAACGCCGCCTGGGCCGACGACATCACCACCGACGCCAACATCAACCTCCAGGTCGCGGGCGGCAACCTGCTCGGCCAGGACGGCGCCATGAACGCCTACTTCACCCTGGTCCTCGGCCAGCTCGCCGACTGGCGCGACAACGCCACCCGCCTGTACGGCGCCCGCGGCTTCCTCGCCCCGAGCCGCACCGACGGCGAGGACGGCCACATGCTGCACTTCAACAACGGCGACTTCCCCGGCCAGTGCTGGACCGGCGGCGCCGACTGGCTGCTGTACCCGCTGCTGGAGCACTACCAGGTCACCGGCGACGCCGCGTTCCTGCGCGACAAGCTCGGCCCGGCCCTGATGGAACTCGCGCTGTTCTACGAGGACTTCCTCACCCGCACCGACAGCAGCGGCAAGGCGGTCTTCGTCCCGTCCTTCTCGATGGAGAACTCGCCGTCCAACACCGGGCAGTCGCTCTCGATCAACGCCACCGGCGACATCATGGCCGGCCGGCACGCCCTGCAGGCGGCGATCGACGCGGCGAACGCCCTCGGCCTCGAACAGGGCTCCGGCCAGGGCGTGGCCCGCTGGACGGCGCTGCTCGGCAAGCTCCCCGACTACACCGTCAACGGCGACGGCGCGCTCGCCGAATGGTCCTGGCCCGGGCTGCAGGACCGCTACAACCACCGGCACGTCCAGCACCTGTACGGGGCCTGGCCGCTGCACGAGATCAACCCCGAGGAGCGGCCCGACCTGGTCCGCGCGGCCGGCCGCGCCCTGGACCTGCGCGGCGACGAGAACTACTCGGCGCACGGCAGCCTGCACCGCGCCCTGGCCCGGGCCCGGCTCAAGGACGGCGCCGGCGTCCTCGACAACATCCGCAAGATCCTCGGCAGCAACATGGTGTGGCGCTCCCTGGTGACCTCGCACAACCCCGACCTGACCACCTACAACTGCGACGCCGCCAACGCACTGCCGGGCGTCCTCGCCGAGGCCCTGCTGTACACCCGCCCCGGCGTGCTGGAGATCCTGCCCGCGCTGCCCGAACAGCTCGTCAAGGGCACCATCCGGGGCGTCCGGGGCCGCAACCGCGTCCTGGTGGAGAGCCTGACCTGGGACACCTCGGCCCGCACCGCCACCGCCACCCTGGTCTCCGACACCACCCAGACCCTCACCTTCATCTGCCGCCGCGGCATCGCCGCGCTCTCCACCACCGCCGCCACCGGCACCTCCCCGCTCGGCGCCCACGCCCGGACCCTGACCCTGACCGCCGGCACCCGCACCACCGTCACCGTCACCACGCTGGCCGGCACCTACCGCCTGGTCAACCGGGCCAGCGGCCAGGTCCTGGACGTGGCGAACCAGTCGACCGGGGACGGCGCCCAGGTCGTCCAGTGGCCCTGGAACGGCGGCGCCAACCAGAAGTGGCAGCTGCTGCCCGACTACGACGGCTCGTTCCGGCTCGCCAACGTCAACAGCGGCAAGGTCCTCGACGACCCCGGCTCCTCCCCCATCCCCGGCCAGGCCCTCGACCAGTGGACGGACACCCGCAGCCCCAACCAGTGGTGGAACCTCGTCCCCGCCGCCACCGCGGGCTACTACAAGCTGGCCAACGCCTCCAGCGGCCTCTACCTGGACGTGGCCGGCTCCACCACCGCCGGCGCCCCGGCCGTCCAGCTGGCCGCCGGCACCGCGGCCGGCCAGGAGTGGCAGCTCGTCGCGGTCTGACACCCCGGCCCCACCCCCCACCCCGATCCAGGAGCCGCACCGTGCAACACCCCCGCAGCAGAACCACCGCCAGGGCCGTCGCGGCCGTCGCCGCGCTGGCCACCGCCGTCATCGGACTCGGCGCCCCGCCCGCGGCCGCCGCCGGGAAGACGTACTACGTCGCCACCGCCGGCCGCGACAGCAACGCGGGCACCCAGAGCAGCCCGTTCAAGACCGTCCAGAAGTGCGCGAGCGTCGCCGTCGCGGGCGACACCTGCCTGATCGGCACCGGCACCTACCGGGAGACCGTCACCCCCGCCGCCTCCGGCACCGCCCAGGCCCCGATCACCTTCGCCGCCGCGCCCGGCGCGAGCGTCACCGTCGACGGCACCGACCCCGTCACCGGCTGGACCCTCGACAGCGGGCACGTCTACAAGACCCGGGTCACCCTGGCCGGCACCGCCACCGCCCCCTACGGCTCCACCCCGTACCCGGGCAACACCGACCTGTGGGCCAACCAGCTGTTCACCGGCACCACGCCCGTCCCCGAGGCCGCCTACCCGGCCGCGTCCAGCGACCCGTGGCAGCAGTCCTTCGTCACCGGCGGCTGGTCCTCCACCCGCTCCGGCAGCCCCGACACCTGCGCCACCCCGCCGTGCACCACC
Organism: Kitasatospora sp. NRRL B-11411; assembly: GCF_000721345.1. Lineage (NCBI taxonomy): Bacteria > Bacillati > Actinomycetota > Actinomycetes > Kitasatosporales > Streptomycetaceae > Kitasatospora > Kitasatospora sp. NRRL B-11411. The sequence continues at coordinate 103,504 of NZ_JOGH01000011.1, forward strand.
GTGCTGGACGGCACCCTGAGCTACGACGGCTTCCCCGCGCTGGGCGACCTGAGCGGCGCCACCGTCTACCTGGCCGGCTCCTGGGTCGCCAACTCGGCGACCGTCAGCGGCGGCACCCTGGACGGCTCCAACAAGACGCTGAACCTGCGCTTCCCCGCCAGCGACGGCCACGTCGAACCCGGCGGCTACTCCACCAAGTTCCGCCTGGTCGGCAAGAAGTCCCTGCTGACCGGCCCGAACGCCTGGTACTACGACGCCGGCGCCCGCGAGCTGTACCTGTGGGCCCCCGACGGCCGCACCCCCGCGAACATCACCGCCAAGAAGCGCAACTTCGGCTTCGACCTGGACGGCCGCAGCAACGTCACCGTCCGCGGCATCGGCCTGTTCGCCACCTCCGTCACCACCGACGACGCCAGCAGCGGCGACGTCCTGGACGGCATCACCGCCCGCTACCTCTCCACCTGGCAGACCGCCCAGTACGACACCTCGCTGCCGTACGCCGGGGTCTACGACGCCAACCACCACTTCGACAGCGGCATCCTGCTGCACGGCACCGGCAACGCGCTGCGCAACAGCACCCTGCAGTACTCGATGGGCAACGGCGTCTCGGTCAAGGGCAGCGGCCACGACATCAGCAACAACCTGATCTCCGACGTGGCCTACGGCGGCACCTACACCGCGGCGGTCGCCCTGGAGGTCGGCGCGAGCGGGGTGACGGTCACCCACAACACCATGCGCGCCACCGGCCGCGACGTCGTCAACATGAACACCAACGCCTACCCCAACCCCGGGTACCGCGACATCCGCATCGCCTACAACGACATGTCCGACTACGCCCGCACCAACTTCGACCTGGGCGCCGTCTACACCTGCTGCAACACCGCCTACACCGGCAGCCGGATCGACCACAACCGGATCCACGACCCGGCGCAGATCGGCAACGGCCTGCACTTCGACAACGGCAGCTACGACCTGGACGTCGACCACAACGTCATCTGGAACACCCTCGGCGGCACCGGCATCTCCTTCGGCGGCTTCACCCAGTCCGGGCAGCAACTCCCGTACCTGACCGGGCACATCACCAACAACACCATCGTCACCGGCTCCGGCGACCCGATCTTCGACTACTACGCGGACGCCTCCCAGGTCGCCAACACCGTGCTGCGCAACAACATCCTCGACGGCGCGCACCCCGCCGGACAGAGCTACGACTACATCCCCGGCGGCACCCCGAACGAGAGCAACGACCTGGTCACCACCCGCAGCCAGAGCGGCACCGACCCCGACCCGGGCTACACCGCCCCCGGCAGCGGCGGCTTCGGCCCGCGCGCCGGCTCCCCCGCCGTCGACGCCGGCACCCCCGTCCCCGGCCTGACCGACGGCTACAGCGGCGCCGCCCCCGACCAGGGCGCCTACGAGAGCGGCCAGACCCCCTGGACCGCGGGCTGCACCCTGACCGGCTGCGCCTCCCCCACCCCGGCCTTCGCCACCCTCGGGGCCGTCGGCAGCGGCAAGTGCCTGGACCTCGACGGCGGTTCCATCACCGACGGCGCGGCCGCCATCCAGTACGGCTGCGGCAGCCAGTTCAACCAGCAGTTCACCCTCACCGACCAGGGCGGCGGCTACCTCCGCCTGGTCAACCGCAACAGCGGCAAGTGCCTGGACGTCTCCGGCGGCTCCACCGCCGACGGCGCCGGCATCGTCCAGTGGACCTGCAACGGCCAGCCCAACCAGCAGTTCACCCTGACCGGCACCACCGGCCACCAGCAGATCGTCTCCCGCAGCAGCGGCAAGTGCCTGGACATCTCCGGCGGCTCCACCGCGGACGGCGCCCGCGTCATCCAGTGGACCTGCGGCACCCAGGCCAACCAGCAGTGGGCGGTGACCCCGGTCGCCTGAGCACCGCCCCGCCCCGCCACCGGGCGCGCCGACCGCTTCGAGCGGGCGGCGCGCCCCGGGCTTCCGGCTCAGCGGTGGCCGGTCACCAGGGCCTCGATCGCCGGGACGCTCGCGGCCGGGGTCGGCAGGGCCTCGTTCTCGGCGCGCAGGCGGGCCGCGGCGGCCTGCAGGCCGGGGTCGGTGACCAGGCGGGTGAGCAGGGCGGTGTCGACGTCGGCGGAGCCCGCGCGCAGGCCCGCGCCGGCCGCGGCCAGGGTCTCGGCGGCGATGAAGTTGTCGGCGCCCTGCGGCAGCACCAGCTGCGGGACGCCGGCCTGGAGGCCGGTGAGGGTGCTGCCGGAGCCGCCGTGGTGGACCACCGCGTCGCAGACCCGCAGCAGTTCCGCCAGCGGCACCCAGGGCAGCGGGCGGACGTTGGCGGGCAGCGGGCCGAGCTCGCCGAGGTCGGCGCCGCCGACCGCGAGCAGGAAGTCCGCGTCGACCCCGGCGGCGGCCGCCACCAGGCGGCCGATCGCGGCCAGCCCGTCCGTCCCGGCGATCACGGTGCCCAGCGTGACGGCGACCCGCGGCCGCGCCCCGCGGCGCAGCAGGTCGGCGGGCACGGTGCCGCCGCCGTTGTAGGGCAGGTAGCGCATCCGCAGCCCGCCGGGGTCGCCGCCGAGCGACTCGGGGACGATGTTCAGCGGGGTGGTGGCGGCCGGGCCCGCGACGCCGTGCTTGTCGTACAGGTCGGTGAAGTGGCCGGCCAGCCGGCCGGCCATGTCGAGGCCGGAGCCGAGGCCGAAGTTCTGCAGCGCAGCCGGGATGCCCAGCTTCGCGGCGACCAGCTGGGCGGACGCCAGGCAGGAGTCGTGCACCACCAGGTCGGCGCCCCACTCCTCGGCGACGGCGAGCAGGCCGTCCACGGTGGGCCGGGAGGCGTGCGCGAAGGCGGCGGCCGCCAGGTCGAGGTTCTCGTCCTGGGTCTTGTGCGGCCGGGCGTAGCGGAAGGGCTCCCCGGCGGGGAGGACCGCCTCGAACGAGTCGCGCAGCGAACTGCCGTCGCCGATCTCGACGATCGGGAACCCGGCCTGGCGGAGCTGGTCGAAGGGCGCGGGCGAAGCGAACAGGACCTCGTGCCCGGCCGCCCGCAGGGCCTGCGCGGTCGGCACCATCGGGAACACATGGGTGGGCGCGGCCGGGCCGGTGAAGAGCATGCGCACGGTGGTCTCCTCGTGTTTCGTCAGCAGACGGAATCGCGTGGGCGCGGGCCGTACCCGGACGACCGCGCCCGCTCCATTAACTGACGGATCCTCAGTTGACCTTCCCGGCACGATCGATAATCGGACGTTCTGTCGCGCCCCTTGCCTTCCCGGCCCCGGTCTGCTCCCGTCGACCGCCGCTCCGGGTGAACCGTTGGTCAGCGGCGGGTGACGGCCGCGGCCCCGGCGAAGCGGTGGCGACGCTTGTGCCGCCACCGCCGCCGGAGCGCCGCGACCGGTGCCCGGCAAACGACCGGATGCCGCCGCAGTCCCCCGGAGGGAACTGCGGGCGGGCGGGCGGTTCAGCGGGCGGGCCGCGGTTCAGCAGGCGGCGCGGCGGTTCAGCAGGCGATCGGCGCGGAGCCCAGGGCCACGTCGTCGTACCAGAGGGTGTCGGCGCCGTTGCCGTAGGCCTCCCAACCGAGGTCCAGGGTGACCGGCCGCGGGGCGGTGGTGCGGCTGAGCCACTGCTGGTCGATGTCCGCGGTGGGGACGCCGTCGTCGTGCAGGCCGGGCACCAGCTGGTCGTTCAGCCAGGTGTCCATGGACTGCCTGGTGGTGTCGACGGCGAAGCGGACGCAGACCCACTGGTTCACCGGCAGCGGCACGCTCTGCGCGACGCCGACCGGGCTCTGCGCGGGCAGCGTCGCGTCGTCGGACTCCCGGTTCCACTGCAGGGCGCCGTTCTGGCCGCCCAGCCGCAGGTGCTTGTTGCCGTCGGCGGAGTCCGCCATGGTGACCATGGCGATGTGGTCGGCCGGCAGCGCGGTGGTGTGCCGCACCCAGTACCGGGCGTAGACCACCGGCCCGACGGCGGCGACGTTCGCGGTGGCGGCCGCGAACACGTGGTTGCAGTAGCCGGCCTGCCCGTTGACCCGCAGCGAACGCCCGCCGCTGTGGGCGACCGCGGTGTCGACGGTCACCGTCCCGGCGCCCGAGCAGTCGGGGGCGGCGACGGTCCAGTCACCGCTCAGGCTGCTGCCGCTCTGGTCCTCGAAGCCCGAGCAGACCACCGTCCCGGCCCCGGCGCAGCCGGTGGAGCCACTGGAGCTGGGCGACGGGGACGGACTGGACGACGGCGACGGGGACGAGGACGGGCTGGACGACGGGGAAGGGGACGGGCTGGGTGTCGGGGACGGTGTGGGCGTGGGCGAGGGGGTGCCCGAACCCCCTTGGCAGGAGGCGCCGTTGAAGGCGAAGTCGGCGGGGGCCGGGTCGCTGCCCGACCAGGTGCCCTGCAGCCCGAAGGACACCGAACCCCCGCTCGCCACCGTCCCGTTGTAGCTCAGGCTGCTCGCCGTGACGGCGGTGCCGCTCTGGACGAGCTGCGCGTTCCAGCCCGAGGTCATCTGCTGACCGGCCGCGAACGTCCAGCTCAGCTTCCAACTGCTGACTGCCGCACCCGAGTTGGTGACGGTCACCTGCGCGGTGAAGCCGCCGGTCCACTCGTTGCCCACCCAGGAGACCTGGCAGGCCGCACCGCCCGCGCCCCAGGCCGGCGCCGGCCCCTGCCCGAACCCGGCCAGCAGTCCGAGCACCACCGCGAGCACGGCGAGCACCGCTCCCCGTCCGCGCCGGCTTCCGTACGTCCTCGCTCCGTTGCGCACCATGTCGAACCTCCTCGTGTCGTCGGTTCCCGTCCGTGGGTCGTGCGGGCCCCGGGTCCGGGCCCGCCGCGGACCACGGCGAGCCCGGACCCGGGGCGCGGGGTCACGCGGCGGTGCAGGAGATGGAGCCGGTCGGGAAGTTGTTGCCGGTGGAGTTGGCGGTGAAGCCCAGCGTGGTGCTGGAGTTCGCGGCGATCGTGCCGTTGTAGGCCGCGTTCATCACCGTCACGTCGCTGCCCGAGGTGGTCAGCGCCCCGTTCCACAGGCTGGTGATGGTGGTGCCCGGACCGGTCTGCCACTTCAGCGTCCAGGAGTTGACCGGCGTCGCGTTGTGGTTCATCACCTCGACCGACGCCTGGAACCCGCCGCCCCAGGAGCTCACCACGCTGTACGTCGCCATGCAGCCGCTGCCCGGCATCGTCGTACCGCTGGACGACGGGGACGGGGACGGGGAGGAGGACGAGCTCGGGCTCGGGCTCGCGGAGGCCGACGGGCTGGAGCTGGGGCTGGGGCTGGTGGAGGCCGGGGCGCTCGGGGAGGACGAGGAGGTCGGCAGGTGGATGCCGGTCACCTCGCCGTTGCCGCCGTCGAAGACCAGGTCGGAGCAGGAGAAGAAGTTCTCCTGGCTGTCCGAGCGCACCCACTGGATGAGCATCTCGGCGGCGCCGCTGCGGCCCGACGGCAGGGCGAGGTTCCAGTAGTAGTGGCCGCCGTCGACACCGGGGCTGCCCACCTGCGGCGGGTTGGCGACGGTGGTGAGCAGGCCGAGGTCGGCCCAGGCCAGCGGGGTGGTCGGGGACCAGCCCTGCTTGGTCAGGTAGACCCGGAACTCGCCGGGGTGGGCGGCCCAGTTGGAGTAGTCGACCTCGATGGTGGCGCCGGAGGTGAGGTGCGTCTTGGGCCAGTCGTCGCGGGCCGCGTTGTAGGCGGAGAAGTCGTACGGGGACTTGTTGCCGGCGCTGCACAGGGTGCCGTCGGGGACGTAGCCCTGGCCGCGGCCGCCCGCGTTCGAGTCGAGCACCGCGAACCAGTTGTAGAGCGGGGTCGTGCCGCTCTGCGCGACGGCGGCCTGGCAGGCCGGGTTGGTCGGCGTCAGCGCGCCGGTCCCGGTGAGCCCGTCCTGGTAGCACAGGTACGTGCGCGAGCCCGGGACGATCGCCACGCCGTGCGCGTGCGCCGGGGACAGCCCGAGCAGCAGCGCGCAGATCGTCGCGGCCGCGGTCGCCAGGGCCGCGACGATCGTGGAGGTCTTGCGTCGTGACATGAAACTTTCACCACCTCGGTGGATGGGGCCCGCGCGTGCCGTCCCGGCCGGGCGAGCCGTCTGACTGGGGAAAAGCCATGCTCATGCCATGAGCGAGGGGGTCTATGGGAGCGCTCCCAGGGCCCAAGGTAACGGGCTGTCAAGAGCGTGTAAACGGGGTGGCCCGCCGACCGTGAAAGGTTCAAGTCCGTTGAGCGGCAAGGCTGTTGGCGATCACCGCCCCGAGACCCGGCGCCCGCTCGGACCCTGCGCCGACTCCGCACGGGCCCCGAGCCGACCCGGACCCGCCCGGACCCGCCCGGCCCTGCTGGGATTCCACATGTATCCTAGTTGGGTGCCGGATTACCGATCCTCTGCTGCCCTGGAAGCCCTGGAGCGCCGCCTGCGCCACTCCCGCCTCCTGAACGTCGTCCTCGCCGCCGTCTGCGTGTTCCTGCTGGTCGTCGCCCTGGCCGGCGGCGGCTCCCGCAAGGTGGCCGGGTCCGCCCCGGCCCCCGCGGCCACCGGCGGCGCGAGCGCCGGCGCCACCGCGCAACGGACCACCGCCGCCGACTCGTTGGCCCGGCGCGACCCGGCGGACCGGATGGCGCTGGGCCCGGTCGACGCGCCGGTGGTCATGGTCGAGTACGCGGACCTGCGCTGCCCGTACTGCGCGCTGTTCAGCCGGCAGACGCTGCCCGCGCTGCTGTCCGAGTACGTCGACACCGGCAGGGTCCGCTACGAGTTCCGGGACCTGGCGTTCTTCGGCGACCAGTCGGTGGACGGCGCGGTCGCGCTGCACGCCGCGGCCGACCAGGGGCGGTTCCGGGAGTACCTGACCACCCTGTACGGCGCCGCCCCCGACCACGGGCACCCCGACCTGCCGAAGGAGAAGCTGCTCGGCTTCGCCCGCACCGCGGGGGTCCCGGACCTGGCGGCCTTCGAGACCGCGCTCGGCGACGCCGACCTGCGCGCCGCCGTGACCGCCGCGACCGGGAAGGCGCAGGACCTGGGCGTCACCAGCGTCCCGTTCTTCGTGGTCGGCGACCGGGTGCTGTCCGGCGCGCAGCCCGCCGACGCGTTCCGCGAACTGCTCGACGGCGCGCTGGCGAAGGCGGGCGGCACCCGGTGAACATCGGCTTCGCCGGGGCCCTGGCCGGCGGCGTGCTGACCCTGCTCAGCCCGTGCTCGGTGATGCTGCTGCCCGCGTTCTTCGCCTACGCCTTCACCGCGCCGGGCCGGCTGGTCGCCCGCACCGGGGTCTTCTACCTGGGCCTGCTGGCCACCCTGGTGCCGGTCGGCGTGCTGGCCGGCGGCCTGGGCGCCGTCGTCGCCGAGCACCGCGGCCTGCTGGTGGGCACCGCCTCCTGGACGGTGATCGCCCTCGGCCTGGTGCAGCTGGCCGGCCTGACCCTGCCGGCGCTCGGGCAGACCCGCACCGGCGACCTGACCTCGAACCTGTCGGTGTTCCTGCTGGGCAGCGTGTACGGGGTGGCGGGGGTGTGCGCGGGGCCGGTGCTGGGCTCGGTGCTCGCACTGGCCGCGCTCGGCGGCACGCCGCTGTACGGCGGCACCGTGCTGGCGGTGTTCGCGTTCGGCATGGTCGTGCCGCTGTTCCTGCTGGCGCTGGCCTGGCCGCGGCTACCGTGGGTGCGCCGCGCGGTGCGCCCGCGCGAGGTGCGGATCGGCCGGTGGCGCAACACGGTGACCCAACTCGTCGGCGGGGCACTGGGCGTGGCCCTGGGCGTGCTGCTGCTGGCCACCGACGGGACGACCGCGCTGGGCGGGTTCCTGGGGGCGTCCGAGCAGTTCGCGGTGGAGACCCGGACCCTCGACGGGGCCGCGTCCGTGCCCGACCTGGCGGTGGTCGGGGCGGCCGTCCTGCTGCTGGGCGCCGCCCGGCTCGTGCACCGCCGCCGCGCCCGGGCCGCCGCTGCCCGGCGTTGACGGGCGGACGCGCCGCCTGCCCGCCCGGTCGTCCGGCCGGCTCCGGGTCGGGGAAGATGGGGGCCATGTCGACAAGCGAGAGCGCCTCCGAGCGGGCCTACGCCGCCCTCCGGACCGGCATCCTGGACGGGACGCACCGGCCCGGGACGATGCTCGGCGAGGCCGGCCTCGCCGCCGAGCTCGGCCTCAGCCGCACCCCCGTGCGGGCCGCCCTCGCCCGGCTCCAGGACGAGGGCTGGATCACCGTCTACCCCAAGCGCGGCGCCCTGGTCCGCGGCCTGGACGGCAAGGACGTCCAGGACCTCGCCGACGCCCGGCTGATCCTGGAGAGCACCGCCGTCCAGCGCACCACCCCCGAACGCCGGACCGCCCTCGCCGCCCGGCTGGCGGGCGAGGTCGACCGCCAGGAGCAGGTGCTGGCCGACGGCGACCTGCCCGGCTTCATCGAACTCACGGTGGCCTTCCACCGCTCCTTCGTCGAGGCCGCCGGCAACCAGGTCCTGCTGGAGCTGAACGACCGCCTCGCCGACCGCCAGCGCTTCCTGCTGTTCAGCTACGGCGGGCAGCTGATGGAGCGCTGCGCCGACATCATCGCCGAGCACCGCGCGCTGGTCGCCCGCCTCGCCGCCGACGACATCCAGGGCTTCTCCGACATCCTGCGCTCGCACGTCGGCGACACCTACGGCTTCGACCTGCGCCACCTGCGGGTCTGACCCGCCGTCACACCTGCGGCTCCGACCTGCGCCACCTGCGGGTCCGACCCGCCGTCACACCGCCGCCCCCGCCCTGGAGCAGTGCAGTTCCGGGTCGGCGACGCTGCCGGTGCGCAGCAGGGCGACGTCGCCGCGGTAGTCCATCGAGGTCAGCCACGGCATCCGGTCGCCCTGGCGGGGCAGCGAGTCTACGGCGCGCCGGACGTACCCGGCGCCGAAGTCCAGGAACGGGCGGGTGGGCATCGCCGGGTCCGCGGGCTCGGGGCGGCAGACGTCGTGGCCGTGGGCGTCCAGGTGGGCGAGCAGGCGGCAGAAGTGCTCGCACAGCAGGCCGATCTTCAGCGTCCAGGAGGAGTTGGTGTAGCCGATGGCGAAGGCGAAGTTGGGGACGCCGGAGAGCATCATGCCCTTGTAGGCGAGGGTGTCGGCGAGTCGCACCTCCCGGCCGTCGACGGTCAGCCGCAGGCCGCCGAACGCCTGCACGTCCAGGCCGGTGGCGGTGACCACGACGTCCGCCGCGAGCTCCCGGCCGGACTCCAGCCGGACGCCGGTCTCGGTGAAGGTCTCGATCCGGTCGGTGACCACCGAGGCCCGGCCGGCGCGGATCGCGGCGAACAGGTCGCCGTCGGGGACGGCGCACAGCCGCTGGTCCCACGGGTCGTACGGCGGGTTGAAGTGCTCGTCGACGGGGTAACCGGCGGGCAGCCGGCGGGTGTTGACCCAGCGGATGATCCGCCGGGCGGCCCGCGGGTGGCGCCGGCAGAAGCTCCACACCAGGCGCTGCTGGGCGATGTTCTTGCGCCGGGTCAGCGCGTAGCCGCGGCGCGGGCCGAACAGCCGCTTCAGCGCGTTGGCGACCGGGTCCTTTCGGGAGACCGGCATGACGTAGGTCGGGGTGCGCTGCAGCATCGTCACGTGCCCGGCGGTGGCGGCCATCGCGGGGACGACGGTGACGGCGGTGGCGCCGCTGCCGATCACCAGGACGCGCTTGCCCGCGTGGTCCAGGTCGGCGGGCCAGTGCTGCGGGTGGACGACGGTGCCGGTGTAGCGCTCGCGGCCGGCGAACTCCGGGGTGTGGCCCCGGTCGTAGCGGTAGTAGCCTCCCGCGCTGAACAGCCAGCCGCAGGTCAGCACGGTGCGCTCACCGGTGTCGGTGCGCTCCACCTCGACGCTCCAGCGGGCCGTCGCGGTGGACCAGGACGCGCCGAGCACCTTGTGGTGGTAGCGGATGTGCGGGTCGATGCCGTTCTCGGCGGCGGTCTCCCGCAGGTAGGCCAGGATCCGGGGGGCGTCGGCGATCGACTGCTCGTCGCGCCAGGGCTTGAACGCGTAGCCGAAGGTGTGCAGGTCCGAGTCCGAGCGGACCCCGGGGTAGCGGAACAGGTCCCACGTCCCGCCGGAGGCCGCGCGCGCCTCCAGGACCGCGAAGCTCTTCGCGGGCAGTTCGGTCTTCAGGTACCGGGCGGCGCCGATGCCCGATATCCCGGCCCCGACGACGAGGACGTCGAGGTGCTCGACGTCGGCACTGGCAGCGGACGGGGACACGGGCGGCTCCGGGGGCGTCGGCGGGCGGACGGGTTCATCGTGCTGCCGCCGCGCCCGTCCCGGCAATGTGCGAACCGCACCCTCCAGGGCCCTTCGAGTGGGCGGAGTGCACCACTACGATGGGCCGCATGTCGTGGCCGCCGCCCTCGCCCCGGGTCCGGGAGCTGATCCGCCGCGGCGCCGGGATCGCCCTCGACCCGCCGCCCGGCTGGCTCGCCGAACTCGACGCCGCCGTGCTGGCCGGCGAGGCCCGGCAGCAGATCGCCGCCGACCCGGTGCTGGCCGCCGGGACGCGCCGCACCAACCGCTCCAACCTGCTGTTCTGGGCCGCCTCCAACATCCGCGCCCCCGGCGAGCCCGTCCCCGCCAACGACACCGGGGCCCCGCTCGCCGTCGCCCGCGACCTGATCCGGCGCGGCCTCGACGAGTCCGCGCTGGACGCCTACCGGGTCGGCGAGAGCGTCGCGGTGCGGATGTGGACGCAGATCGCCTGCACCCTCACCGGCGACCCGGAGGAGCTGCGCGAACTCCTCGACGTCTCGCTGCGCTCCATCTCCGCCTTCGTCGACGACACCGTCAGCGCCATCTCCGCCCGGATGCGCGCCGAACGCGACGAACTCACCCGCGGCACCCAGGCCGAACGCCGCGCCACCGTCGCCCTGCTGCTCGAAGGGGCGCCGATCACCCGGCAGCGCGCCGAGAGCCGCCTCGGCTACCGGCTGCAACCCGCGCACACCGCCGCCGTCCTGTGGAGCGACTCCCCCGCCCCCGACCCGCGCCAGCTCGACCGCGCCGCCGACGCCCTCACCGAGGCCGCCGACCAGCCCCGCCCGCTCAGCGTCGTCGCCGGCACCGCCACCCGCTGGCTCTGGGTGCACGGCCGCCCCGACGCCGACCGGCTGCGCGCCGCCCTCGACCGGCTCCCCGACGTCCGCCTCGCGGTCGGCCCCACCGCCCCCGGCCCCGACGGCTTCCGCCGCAGCCACCTCGACGCCCTGACCACCCAGCAGCTGCTCACCCGCCTGCGCTCCCCCGCCCGCCTCGCCTTCCACCACGAAGTGGAACTCGTCGCCCTCCTCACCGCCGACCCCGACCGCGCCGCCCGCTTCGTCACCCGCACCCTCGGCGCCCTGGAGACCGCACCCCCCGAACTCACCGGCACCGTCCGGGTCTTCCTCGCCGAGCAGTGCAACGCCACCCGCGCCGCCGCCCGCCTCTTCACCCACCGCAACACCCTGCTGCGCCGCCTCGCCCGCGCCGACCACCTCCTCCCCCGCCCCCTCGCCGAGCACCCCCTCGACGTCGCCGCCGCCCTCGAAGTCCTGCACTGGAGCGGCCGGCCCTGACCCCGCCGCGCCCGCCGACCCGGAGTTCGGCGCCGTTCCGCATCGAGGCGAGCCGGTCCCGACCGCTCCTGCCGGCAGGAGGAACGGACGACCAAATGACCTTACAAGTAGCTCAATTGACGATATGACAGCAGTGGATCTACCCTGGGGGCCGTACGAGCCCTCCATGACTTGGCGACCAGCAGACGGCAGACGGCCGAATGCCACCCGAAGCTCCGAATGGCGGACCTCACAGACTTGTTGAGTCTGGGCAGGCCATCGAGGAGGAGCCCGGGGAGCCGGGGAGTGGGGAGACGCAGCGCGTATCGCCCGAATCCACATGTTCGACCGTGTCCCGACCCGGTTGGACGATCAGTTCGAAGCGGTGCAGCCGCACGCCTTCCTGATCACGTTCGGATTCGCGCGAAAGGCCGGGGACCACCATCAACGCCCGTCAGTCTGTCGACCGTCTGTGGTACGTCGACGAATCCGGAATCACCGGGACCGGCCTCGCGCTCTACACCGCGATCGGCCTCTCCCCGCTGTCCGCCCCCGAGATCCTCGCCAGTTGGCTGAGCATGCGCTCCCGGTGGGACCGCGAGCACAACGTGCCGGTCGGCTACGAGCTGCACGCGACCAAGTTCCTCGGAGGGCGGGGCCGCCCTGGCGGCTCGAACCCCGCCAAGCACGAGCGGTACCGCATGGCCCAGGAAGCCCTCGCCCTGCTCGGCTCCTGGCCCTCGCTCGACATCGTGACGGTCTACGCCGAAGAACCCTCGCACTGGGGGAAGGCGAAGCAGCGGGCCTACGAGGGACTGCTCCGCGGCCTGGACCGGCGCTCGGCCGAAACGGGCGAACACGCCGGGCTGGTCATCGACGGGGACGGCACGGAAAGGCTCTACGAAGAAGCGCATCAGCTGGTGAACCCGCGGTGGCTCCCGCTGCCGGCCGTACAGGTCCCCGCCCACACCTCGGAGTGGCTCCAGATGGCCGACCTGGTGGTGCACGTCGCCTGCCAGGCGATCGCCCGGCAGCCGACGAAGCAGCCGATGTGGGGCTGGTTCAGCCGGTACCTGCCGAAGGCCCCCGCCCCGGAGCGGAGTTGACCCGAGGAGCGGGCGGGGCGCGACATGACGAAGCCCCGGCCGCCGGCCGGGGCTCGTGAAAGCAGACCTGGCACGCGCGGAGCGCGAGCCCTGACTGCGTTCCCCAGTCTAACGGGCGGGGCAACAGCCAGCCAGTGGCGTTATCAATGGAAATTTTCCAACTCTGCCAGCTTCTCGAAAGGAAGAACATGTCTGACGCCAGCGAATCCCAGGCCACCGGCGAGGAGGAAGGCGGCTCCGCAGCCCGTGCCGCAGTGCCGGTGAGCGACCCCGAGACGATCTCCTTCCGCTTCGCGGGAGAGGAGTTCACGGTCTCGGGATTCGAGCGGACCCTGCCGGCCCCCGCCAGCGCAAGCGAGCGCTCCTCGCTGGTCCGAGCGGGTCTGGCGGCCGAGGGCGCCTCGCTGGACGAGGACGGATGGCACACAGTGGCGCGTGCCGTCGTCTCGCCCGACGCGGCAGCGGCCCAACTGCGCTCCTCCAAGGGCCAAGCCTCCGCCTTGATCGAAGAACACGTGGAAGGGGCGACACTCCGCTCGCTCCACACCAGGGTGTGGCTGACCGAGTTGTTCCCGGGGCACCAACCCCGCACCAGCCAGGGCGCGCTGCCCGTGGAGGACCCGGAGGTGCAGGGCGACGTGAACGAGGACGGGCAGCCGTACGCCCGCGTCGTCTACCGCTACCGCGACCACGACCACCTGCGGGCCCACCTGACGCAGACCATCGAGCAGACCCGGCACGCCAATCCGAACCCCTATGACCGGTCGATCCTGGCCCGGCGAATCACCCGCGCCCTCATCGCCCACCCGTGCCGACTCGAATTCACCGACGGCAGCGAGCACATCGACGTCCTCGCCGTACGTGACGGCATCACGCGTCTGACCAGCGCCTGGGCCCTGCTCACCGAGGGGGATTCACCGTACGCCGATGAGATCGCCGCAACGGCCGTCAAGGTGCTGATGTCCGAGAAGACCTCGCGGCGCGGCGCCAGCGAAAAGGCGCTCAGCCAGCGCATGGCGCTCGGCCGACAGGAGGCACTCGTCGGCTTCCTCGCCGAATTCCAGCGCGGAGTCAACGAGGCGCAGCCGACGGACCGTTCGGTGCGCCTCGGCCAGACCCTGGTCGTGCCCGCGCAGGTCACCGTCGGTGTCCATCGCCACAACTCGGCCGAGCTCTCCGCAGAGGAGGTCTTCGATGATGCGATCCGCTCCATCCTCGCCTCGATCCACGTCGAATTCCGGCACTGGGACGCGGCAGCGCAGAACGTGGAGGTCGGCACCCGGGCGATCAGCCGTATCCGCCTTCCCGGACTGCCGCGGCACAACCTCCTGGAAGGAATCATCGGGCTCGCCGTCGGACGCCGGAAACCGACGGAGGTCCCAGCGGCGTTCCTCGACGCCAGCATCCCGGGAACGGCGCTCTGGCGGGCCGTCTACCTGGTTCACTTCCTCACCCGGCCCGAGATCTTCGAGCAGGTCAAGAAGTTCGCCAAGGACATCAAGGGCACGAGCAAGATGAGGACGGCCGGATACGCGGAACTCCTCGGTCCGGTCATCGACTTGCCCTGGCGCGGGTACAAGGCGGGGTCGCTCCAGCAGGCACGCAACGCCTGGGCCAACGGCGGGGTGCTCACCAAGGGCGTCATGGGCGACTGGGATCCGGTTCCCACCACCGACTTCACCGAACTCGTCCATTCCGCTTCGAACGGCAACGAGAACGCGAGGCAGACCCTCGCGGTGGCCGGCGGGATCGCGCTCATCACGGACAAGCTCATCACCCGCAACGTCGGGTCGGCCGTGGGCCGGACGGTGCCGTTCCGCGCTAACACGGACCAGATCGTCGCCGGACTCGCGGAGTCCGAGGAGGGCCTGTGGACCCTGGCCTTCGCCGCCAACACCTTCGACCCGGAACGGGAGTGCCTCAACGCCTTCACCGGCGCGCAGCTCCTCGGGCGCAACACTGCTTCGATGTACTCCATCCCGGCAGTCGACCTCACTGCCGCGGACAAGATCCGCAAGGATGCGGGGGGCGTCGCGCCCGAAGCGCTCAGCCAGTGGGTCATCGTGGCGCTCTCCGACCCTGAGAAGGCCCGCAAGGCCGAGAACGAACGCAACTCGGGGCAGGAGAAGGCCAGCGCCGATCAGTCGATCCAGGACCAGCTCTCGGTCGAGCGGAGGGCCCTGCGCAGCGCCGTGACCGAAGCACGGCAGGCCGTGAAGCGGCTTCTGACCCTCGCGGACACCCCTGAGGCCCGGGCCACCACCTTGCACCCCTTCGGATCCGTCGAGGATCAGAACCGCATCATTGCCGAGGTGCGCAAGCTGGCAGGGGAAATCGTCGTGACCTCGCCGGCCGTGGGCCAGGAAGACGACGAGGAGGACGAGGAGGACGGGTACGAGGACGAGGAGTGACCGGGCCACCCCGTGCCGGGAAGGATGCGGACGGGCTGCCGGCACCGGTCTGACTGACACACCGCCACCGCCGGCTCCAGTCGTCGGTGCAGGCACGGAGCGGAAACTCCGACCGAGGCCGGATGCCGCGCCCGTCCGGGCCGGGTCAGGCGGACTCGCGGCAGACCAGCGTGGTGGGCAGCAGGGTCCGGGGGCCCGGGGGCGTGCGGTTCTCGATCAGGGCGAGGATGTGGCGGGCCATCGTCGAGCCCTGCTCCTCCACCGGCTGGCGGATCGTGCTGAGCGGGGGGTGGGTGTACTGGGCGACCGGGTCGTCGTCGAAGCCGATGACGGCGACGTCGTCGGGCACCCGGCGGCCCGCCCGGCGCAGCGAGCGCAGGGCCCCGGCCGCCATCAGGTCGGAGGCGGCGAAGACCGCGTCGAGGTCGGGCCGGCGCCTGAGCAGCCGGGTCATGGCGCGCTCGCCGGACTCCAGGGAGAAGTCGCCGAGGTCGACGACGGGTTCCAGGCCGGTGGCGGCCAGGGCCTCGGTGAAGCCGCGGAGCCGGTCCTGGCTGGCGGCCATGTCGCGCGGCCCGGCGATGGTGCCGATCCGCTGGCGGCCGGCCGCCAGCAGGTGGTGGACGGCGGCCTGCGCGCCGCCGTAGTTGTCGGTGTCCACGTACGGCGCCCCGTGCTCGGCCAGCGGCCGGCCGCACAGCACGGTGGGCACCCGGGCCGTGTCCAGGACGGGCATCAGCGGGTCCGAGCCGTGCGAGGAGACCAGCAGCACCCCGTCGACCCCGCGCTGCACGAAGCGGGCCGCCGCCACGTACTCGCTGCGGTCCTGCACCGCGACGAACGCCAGCTGGTAGCCGGCCGGGGCGAGGGCCCGGGACGCGCCGTGCAGCAGGCGGGCGAAGAACGGGTCCGAGAAGAACCGCTGGCTGGACTCGGTGACGATCGCGGCGACCGACCCGCCGCCCGAGCGGTGCGCCCGGGGCGCCCGGCGGCGCACGTAGCCGAGCTGCGCGATCGCCTCCTGGACCCGGCGGTTGGTCTCCTCGCTCACCCGGGCCGAACCGGTGAGGACCCGCGACGCGGTGGCCGTCGAGACGCCGGCCCGCAGGGCCACGTCGGTGAGGGTGGGCGGCGGCGGTGACGGGCTGCCGGCGGCATCGGCGGGTGCGGGCACGGACTCCTCCACGGGGTACCGGGCGACGGGAGCGGACGGGGGCGCCGGACGCGGCCGGGACGGGGTCGGGCGGGATCGGTCGGGATCGGACCGGGGACCGGGGCCCGGCGGGGACGGCCCGGGAGGCGCCTCGGGCGCCTCGGGCGCCTCGGGCGTCGGGCCGGAGCGGCGGCCCGGCGGTCGTCCCACCCATGATCCACAGCACCGGACGCACCGTCAATCCCGGCCCCGGCGGGCCCACTTGGCGCCGAACCCCGGCGGCAGGTCACCGGTGGACGCCGTCACCGCCGTCCGGCAGGAGCCGCGGCAGCCGGGCCGCCTCCTCCGTGAGCAGCGCCGCCGCCCGCTGCTCGCGCCGGCGCAGCTCGGCCAGGTCGCCGCGGATCCGGTCCGCCGTCAGCGCAGGTGCCCCGGCGTGGAAGGCGTTGATCCGGTCGGAGAGCGCGGTGGCCAGCTGCGCGACGTCCGCGTACGCGGCGCGGACCTGCCCGCCGTGCCGGGTGAGCGCCAGGAAGCGGCCGAACAGGGTGCGCGAACCCGCCAGCAGGGCGATGCTGTTGACGCCGGGCGCCCGGTACACGGCGTCGGCCGCCGCCCGTTCGGCGGCCAGGTTCTCGCCGATCAGGTCGTAGATCCGGAACCCGTCGCGGAACCGGGCCAGGAAGGCGCGGTAGGCGGACTCGAAGCCGTCCAGGTCCGGTCCCGACCGGGGCACCACGGTGGAGCAGTCGACGAACCAGCGCTCCGGCTCCCGGGCGTACCCCTCGCGCAGCACGTCCCACCCCACCGTCAGCGGGACGTACTCGTGGTCGTCGGTGGTGTTGTCGAGCAGCAGCACCTCGCTGCCGCTCGCCCCGCCCACCAGGAACGAGTGCAGCAGCCGCCGTTCCTCCGCGACGGTGCCGACCCGCTCCATGAACTCCACCCAGTGCGGGAAGTGGTGCCGGGGCGCGTAGAACAGCACCGGCCGTCCCGCGGCGAGGAGTTCGGGCAGGCCGGCGGCGAAGCGGTCGACGTCCACCGTGCCGGCCGAGAGCAGGTCGAAGCCGAGCAGCCGCAGGTCGTCCTCGGTCACGTAGGGCGCCTCGAACGCCCAGCGGTCCCTCCCGCGCAGGTAGCAGTGGCGGTAGACGGCCGAGGTCGAGCCCAGCGCCCGGTACATCAGCAGGTCGGAGTGCGGGGTGCGGCCCGCGACGTGGGCCAGCAGCTGGGACTTCCGGCAGTGCAGGTGGTTGTTCGGGTCCTGCGTGCGGATGCGGTCGGCATCCGGGATCCGGATCATCCGGTCGGTGAGCGCCACCGTGGTTCCTTCCGTCGCGTGCGGTCGGGGCGGTCCTCCGTTCCAGCATCCGGCGGCGGTGGCGGACGAAGACGGGCGGCGGGAGGAGATCCTCGCCCCGGCGGCGGGCACCGTCAAGGCGCCCCCGGTCCGCCGCCGGCGGGGGGCCCGGAATCCGCCGGGTCCGGCCGCCCGGACCTGCGGCGGCGGCCCGGATGTAAATTTCACGGCCTTTTGACCCGCCGTCAGGCCCGGACGCATATTGCTGCCCGAGCGACCGATCACGGCGTCAGCCCGTCGCGGGCGGGATTCCCGGCGGTCCGGCGGGCCGGTGCTGCGGGCACCGCTCCGGGCGGCGCGCCCCCCCCCATGACCGACTACCGGTGAGGACGTACCTGTGCGGGTGTTACTCCATTTCGGCGGCCTGGGCGATCCCGGGGGCCCGCTGCTGGACCGGCTCCGCGCGCTGTTCCGGCAGCCGCAGAACGCCCGGTTCTTCGCCTCGGCCCTCGCGGGCGTCGAGACGGCCTTCGAGATCGCGGGCCGCGCGGAGTGCGCCCGCTTCCTGCCCGGCGGGCTGCCGGTGCGCGACTGGCTGGCCGCCCCCGGCGACCCGCCGGTGCCCGCGGCGGCGCGCGGCTCGGTGGCCGAGGGCGTGCTGCTGCACCTGTACCAGCTGTGCGTGCTGCAGCCGGGGCCGGGCAGCCCGCTGGCCCCGGCGGGCGGCCTGCGCCCGGTGGGGGCGGTCGGGCACAGCCTGGGCAGCTACGCCGCGGTCTTCTCCGCCCTGCCCGTCGCGGGCCGGCGCGGGTACGCGGAGGCCGCCGGACGCTCGGTCGCCCAGGTCACGGTGGCGCTGCTGCGCTGCCACCAGGTCGTCCCCGCGGCGCCCCGGCCGGACGGGGAACTGCTGCGCCGGCACGCCGCCCTCGGCCCGGGGGCGGGCGTCCCCGCGGCGATGGCCGCCGTGGTGGGCCCGCGGCGCCCGGTGCTGGAGGAGGCGGTCCGGCGCAGCGGCGACGGCCCGGGCGGCCGGGTCGGGATCGGCCTGGTCAACTCGCCCACCTTCCACGTCCTCACCGGCGCCACCGAGGCGCTGATGCGGCTGCGGCTGGCCGAGGCCGAGCTCTTCGAGCGGCCCGGCGCCCGCTGGACCTACCTGGGCGCCACCGCCCCCTTCCACAGCCCGGCGCTGACCCCGGCCATGGCGCTGATCGGCCGCGACGTCGACCACCACTGGCAGCCCGTCAAGGGCGACGGCCTGACCATGCCGGTCTACGGCACCGGCACCCCCGCCAACCTGCAGTCCTCGCCGCACGTCCTGTACGAGGTGGCCGAGCAGCAGATGTGCCGCCCCTTCGACTGGCCGGCCGTCGTCGACGCCGCGCTGGCGGAGCTGGACCCGGACCTGGTCCTCGACCTCGGCCCCGGCGTCTCGGCGGCCGCGCTGACCAGGTCGCGGCTGCGCGAGAGCGGCTCGGCCGCGCGGTTCACCTCGCTCTGACCGCCCGCCGCGCCCGCGTCGCGCCGCCGGACCCGTACACCCCACGACCACACCCCACGACAGGGAGGGCGCGCCGTGCGCTGCCTCGTTTTCCCCGGCCAGGGCGTCCAACGCCCGGGCATGGGCGCCGAGTTGTTCGACCTGTTCCCGGAGGAGGTCGAGGCCGCCGACGCGGTGCTCGGCCACTCGGTCCGGGAACTGTGCCTGCACGACCCCGAGGGGCGGCTGGGCGACACCCGCTACGCGCAGCCCGCCGTCTTCCTGGTCAACGCCCTCGACGCCCGGCGGCGGCTGGCCGAGGAGGGCGACGGCGCCGAGCCGGTCGGCTGCTACGCGGGCCACAGCCTGGGCGAGTACAACGCCCTGGTGGCGGCCGGCTGCCTGGGCCTGCTGGACGCCCTGCGCCTGGTGCGGGCCCGGGCCGAGGCCATGGCGACGGTGCGCGGCGGGGCGATGGCGGCCGTGGCGGGGATCGGCGGCGACCGGGTGGCGGCGGCGCTGCGGGAGGCCCGGGTGCGCAACGTCTACGTGGCCAACCGGAACTCCGACCGGCAGACCGTCGTCGCGGGCGGCCGGGACGAACTGGCCGGCGCCGCCGCCGTGCTGCGGGCCGCGGGGGCCCGGGCGGTGGTCCCGCTGCCGGTCAGCGGCCCCTTCCACACCCCGCTGATGGCGCCCGCCGCGCGGGCGTTCGCGGCCGCGCTGCGCGGGCAGGCGTTCGCGGCCCCCGCCGTGCCGGTGTTCTCCGGCGTCACGGCGGCGCCCTTCGAGCCGGACCGGGCCGCCGCGCTGCTCGCCGCGCAGATCACCGCCCCCGTGGAGTGGGTGCGCACCGTGCGGGCGCTGCGGGCCGCCGGGGTCACCCGGTTCGACGAGGCCAACGGCAGCACGCTCACCGCCCTGCTGCCCGCGATCGCCTGACCGCTCCGCACCCGCACATCCCGGCAGCCCGCCGCCCGCTGCCCGCTGCCCGCCTGCTGCCCGCCCGCTGCCCGCCCGCCCGTCCCGAAGGAGAACGCCTTGAACTCGGACATCGCCATCGTCGGCATCTCGGTGGAGGTGCCCGGAACCCGGGACGTCCACGGGTTCTGGGACCTCGTCGCCGAGGGGAGGAACCTCACCGGCCGCTTCCCCGAGCACCGGGCCCGGAGCATCGACGCCTACCTGCGCTACGTCTTCGGCACCACCGTCCGCTCCCCCGCGGACGCCGGCATCGCCTACCGCGACGGCGCCTACCTGGAGCACCCGGAGTACTTCGACGCCGAGTTCTTCGGGATGACCCCGAAGCAGGCCGCGACCACCGAACCGCACCTGCGGCACGCGCTGCGCGCCATGTACCTGGCCTTCGAGGACGCCGGCTACCCGGCCGCCCGGCTGCGCGGCAGCCGGACCGGCGTGTTCGTCGGCTTCGCCGTCAACCCGGGCTCGGCCTACCTGGAGTACCTGTCCAAGATCGACCGGTCGCTGATCCAGCCGGCGCTCACCGGGAACGTGCCCACCATGATGGCCAACCGGCTCTCGCACCTGCTGGACCTGCGCGGCCCCAGCATGGTGGTGGACAGCGCCTGCTCGGCCTCGCTGGTGGCCGTCCACCAGGCCAAGAACGCCCTGCTGCTGGGCGACTGCGACACCGCGGTGGTCGCCGGGGCGCGCATCGTCAGCGCGCCGATCGACCACCCGGACACCCGGATCGGCATCGAGTCCTCCGACGGCCGCACCCGCACCCTGGACGAGCGCGCCGACGGCACCGGCTACGGCGAGGGCTCGGGCGCCGTCGTCCTCAAGCGCCTCGACCACGCCCTCGCCGACGGCGACCGGGTGTACGCCGTCATCAAGGGCAGCGCCGTCAACCACGACGGCACCGCCGGCGGCGTCACCACGCCCGACTCCGCCTCGCAGGCGGACCTCCTCCACGCGGCCTGGGCCGACGCCGGGGTCGACCCGCGCAGCATCGGGTACATCGAACTGCACGGCACCGCCACGAAGTTGGGCGACCCGATCGAGATCGAGGGCCTGCGGCAGGCGTTCGCCCCGCACACCGCGGACCACCGGTTCTGCGCGGTGGGCACGGTCAAGGCCAACATCGGGCACCTCTTCGAGGGCTCCGGCGTGCTGGGCCTGATCAAGGCGGCGCTGGTCCTGCGCCACCGCACGCTGCCGCCGCTGGCGGGCTTCGAACAGCCCAACTCCCGGATCGACTTCGACCACTCCCCGGTCCGGATCCCCACCCGGGCCGAACCGTGGAGCAGCGAGCACGGCCCGCTGCGCTGCGGCGTCAGCGCGTTCGGGCTCGGCGGCACCAACTGCCACGTGGTGCTGGAGGAGTACCCGGACCCGGCCCCCGTCCCCGTCCCCGTCTCCGTCGGCGCGCCCGCGCCGCAGCTGTTCGCGCTCAGCGCGCACAGCGAGGAGTCGCTGCGGCTGCTGGTCGGCGCCTACGCGGACTGGTTCGCCCTGGGCCGGTTCGACGGGGTCACCCTCGCCGGGCTGTGCGCCGCCGTCCGCCGCTCCCGCGCCACCCACCGCCACCGGCTGGCCCTGGTCGTCACCGGCCTCGACGAGCTGCGCGCCCGCCTGGAGGCGCTGGCCGCGAACCGGCCGGCCGACGCCGCGCCGTTCCACTCCAGCCACCCCGACTGGGAGTTCTGGGCCCCCGCCCCCGGCACCGCGCCCGACCCGGACCTCGCCGCCCGGGCCGCCGCCTGGGCCGCCGGGGCCGACCTCGGACCCGACGACGACCGCCCCGGCACCGGCCCGGCCCCGCGCCCGGTCGACCTGCCGCCCTACGAGTTCGACGAGCGCCGCGCCTGGATCGACTTCCCCGAGGACTGGCGGGAGGCCCTCGCCCTCGGCACCCCCGGCTCCGCCGGCCCCGCCACCCACCAGGTCGTCTTCCGGCCCGCCGACGGCCCCGCCCCCGCCGCCGACCCCGGCGCCCGGGTGCTCGCCCTGGTCGACGGCTCCACCGGCGCCGAGGAACTGCTCCGCGCCGCCGGCCTGACGGACGCCCAGCTCGTCCGCCTGCCCGCCGCGGCGGACACCGACGCGGACACCGACGCGGACACCGACGCCGACGCCTTCTACGAGGAGCTGGCCGTCCGGGCCGTGGAGGAGGGCGTCACCCACCTCGTGCACGCCCTCGGCTTCGAGGCCGACCCGGCCCGGGACCTCGCCGCCCTGGACGCCCGGCTGGAGAAGAACCTGCACGGCCTGTTCCGGCTCGCCAGGGCGCTGATCACCGAGGGCGCCGAACTCCACCTGGCCGTCCTCACCCGCACCGCCCTGGCCTCCCGCCGCGCGGAGCCCGGCGTCGTGGTGGAGAACTCCACCCTGACCGGCCTGGCCAAGAGCGTGAGCCGCGAGTACCCGTACCTCACCGTCTCGGTGGTCGACACCGACGGCGCCACGCCCGCCCGCACCGTCCTCGACGAGCTCCTCGGCGCCGAGCCCGCCGTCGTCGCGCTGCGCGACGGCGCCCGGCTGCGCGAGACGTTCGCCGAACTGCCGGAGGCCGAGCTGGCCGACCGCGGCGAGTACCTCAAGCCCGGCGGCACCTACCTGGTCACCGGCGGCACGGCCGGCCTGGGCCTGGCCCTGTGCCGCGAGTTCGCGGCCCGCCGGCCCGGCATCAACCTGGTGCTGCTCAGCCGCTCCGGCGACCCCGGCCCGGACGACGGGCAGGCCGGCGCCGACACGCCCGGGGCCCGGCTGCGGGCCGCCCTGCGGGAGCTGCGCGACCTGGGCGCGGAGGTCCTGGTGCTGGCCGCCGACGCCGGCGACCCGGACGCCCTGGCGGCGGCCGTCGCCACCGTCCGGGAGCGCTTCGGCCGGATCGACGGGATCGTCCACGCGGCCGGCGTCCCCGGCGGGGAGGTGATCACCCAGCGCTCCCGGGAGGACTTCGACGCGGTGGTCCGCCCCAAGGTGCACGGCGCGTTCGCCCTCGACCTGCTGACCCGCGACGACCGGCCCGACTTCGTCGTCCACTTCTCCTCGGTGGCGGCCGTGTTCCCCGCCATCGGGCAGGCCGACTACGCCGCCGCCAACCAGTTCCTGGACACCCTGGCGGAGTCCGAGACCGACCCGGACTGCCACGTCATCACCTTCGACTGGGTGTCGTGGAAGGAGATCGGCATGGCGGTGCGCAGCCGCGCCAACGTCGACACCACTTTCAAGGCGCTGCCCACCGCGCTCGGCCTCTCGATCGCCGACGCCGGCCTGCGCTCCGGCCGGGCCCGGGTGTTCGGCGGCGAACTGCACTACGAGGGCGACTACGCCGACGCCCTGCCCGGCTACCACATCGCCCTCGACCCGCCGATCGCCGCCAAGCTCCAGGAGGCGTCGCGCCGCCGCACCGCCCGCCGCGAGCAGGGCGCCGACCAGGCCCGCCGGGAGATCGCCGAACTGCCGGTCGAGCTCACCGGCCGCCTCGACGGCCGGTACACCGACACCGAGCTGACCATCGGCCGCTGCTGGGCCCACGTCTTCGGGTTCACCAGCATCGACGTCGACGCCGACCTGTTCGACCTCGGCATCGACTCGATCACCGGGATGTCCCTGGTGGCCACCGTCACCTCGGTGCTGGGCGTCGAGATGCAGAGCAGCGACCTGCTGGTGGACCGCACGGTCGCCGCCCAGGCCAAGATCGTCGACGAGCGCCGCGCCACCGGGCCCGACGGCCGCCGCGGATGAGCGGGGCCACCCGCACCGGCCCGCCCGGGGGCACCCCGCCCCCGGGCGCCGCCGACGCCACCACGGCCGCGGCCGGAACCCCGGCAGGGGAGCGCTCCCGGCTCACCCGCGGCCCCGTCCTGCGCGCCGTCCTCGGCTTCGCCGCCCCCCTCACCCTCGCCAACCTCCTCCAGCAGACCTACCTGCTCGCCGACGGCGCCGTGCTCGGCCACTGGGTCGGCGTCGACGCGCTCGCCGCCGCCGGTGTCGTCCAGCCGCTCTACCTGCTCGCCGACGGCGTCTTCCTCGGCCTGACCACCGGCTTCGCCATCCGCCTCGCCCACCACACCGGGGCCCGCTCCCGGCGCGGCCCCGCCACCGTCGCCACCGCGCTGGCCCTGGCCGCCGCGGTGTGGGCGGCGGTGTGCTTCCTGGTCGCCCGCACCGCCGGCGGCGCCCTGCTGCGGCTGACCGGGGCCCGCGGCGCGGTGCTGCACGACGCGCAGGTGCTGCTGTCGACGCTGGCGTACGGCTTCCCGTCGGTCTTCGCGGTGTCCGCAGTCTTCGCCCTGCTGCGCGGCCTCGGCGACTCCCGGGCCCAGATGCGGCTGATGGTCGGCAGCAGCCTCGCCAACCTGGTGCTGGCCTGGTTCTACGTGGTGGTGCTCCAGCTGGGCGTGGCCGGCGCGGCCCTGGCCACGGTCACCGCGGCCACCGGCACCGCGGCCGCCGGGCTGGTCCTGCTGCGCCGCCGGGGCGAGCTGCTGCCGCGCCGCTCCCCCGGGTGGCCGGACGTGCGGGCCGAGGCGGCGGCCGCCCTGCGCCTGGGCCTGCCCGGCGCCGTCCAGCAACTGCTGATCGCGCTGGGCATCGTGGCGCTGATCCGGATCGTCGCCCCGCTCGGCGCGCCGCTGCTGGCGGCGGTCACCGTGGTGGGGCGGCTGGAGTTCTTCGCTAGCACCGCGTTCCTCGACCTGTCCGGGGCGCTCACCGTCTTCGTCGCCCAGAACCGCGGCGCCGGCCGCCCCGACCGGGTCCGCCGCGCCATCCGCCGGACGCTGCCCTTCGCGCTCGCGCTGGCGCTGGCCGTCAGCCTCGCCGTGGTGCTGCTGCGCCCCGTCATCGCGGCGGCCGCCACCACCGACCCCGCCACCCGGCACCTGGTGGAGCTGTACGTCCTGATCACCTACCCGTGCTTCGTGCTGTACGCCGTCACGGCCGTCGTGCACGGCGCGCTGAACGGCGTCGGCCGCACCGTCGTGCCGCTGGTGTGCACGCTGGTGTCGTTCGTCGCCGTCCGGCTGCCGCTGTCGTACCTGCTGCGGGTGCGGCACGGCGCCGAGGGCGTGATGTGGGCCGTCGACCTCGGCTGGGTGGTCGGCGCGCTGTACACCGCGTTCGCCGTCCGCCGCCACCTGCGCCGCCGCCCGGCCGCCCGGCCCGCGCTGCCCGGGATCCCCTGGACGCGGGTGCTGGCCCCGGTGCTGTGCGCCTGCACCGTCCTGCTGGCCACCGCCGGCCGCTACGGCTACTTCCGCGACGAGCTGTACTGGCTGGCCGCGAGCCGCCACCTCGCCGCCGGCTACGACGACCAGCCGCCGCTGGTGCCGCTGATCGTCCGCGCCGAGACCTGGTTCGGCGGCGACTCGGTGCAGGTCGTGCGGATCGCGCCGATGCTGTTCGCGGCCGCCACCGCCCTGATGTCGGTGCTGTGCGCCCGGGAGCTCGCCGGGACCGACGAGCGGCGCTCGCACCGCGCCCAGCAGATCGCCGCGGTCGCCGTCTCGGCCTCCGTGCTGGTGCTCGTCGAGGGGCACTTCTTCACCACCGCCACCTCCGGCCTGTTCTTCTGGTCGGTGGCGATCTGGCTGGTGCTGCGGATCCTGCGCACCGGCGACCGCCGCCTGTGGTACGGCTTCGGCGCGGTGCTGGGCGTCGGCATGCTCAACAACGACACCATCGTGATGCTGCCGATGTCGCTGCTGGCCGCCGCCCCGTTCACCGGCCACGCCCGGCTGCTGCGCGACCGCGCCCCGTGGCTGGCCCTGCTGCTGGCCCTCGCCGTCGCCTCGCCCGACCTGCTCTGGCAGGCGGCGCACGGCTGGCCCCAGTTCACGATGGCCGGCCACCTGTCCACCTGGGCCAAGCGGTTCACCGCCCTGCCGCTGCAGTTGGAGGCCGCCACCGTGCTCAGCTGGCTGTGGCTGGCCGGCCTGCGGCACACCTGGCAGGACCCCCGCTACCGGGTCCTGCCCGCCGCCTACGCGGTGACCCTCGGGATCGTGGTCGTCTCCGGCGGCAACTTCTACTACCCCATGGGCTGGTACCCGCTCCTGCTCGGCGCCGGGGCCGCCCGGCTCGCCGCCCGCTGGCCGGCCGGCCGCCGCCGGTTCACCGCCTGCGCGGCGGCCGCGGCCGCCGTCACCCTCGCGCTGGGCCCGCCCCTGCTCCCGGTGTCCGCCTACCGCCACCTGACCGCCGTGAACCCCTTCAACGCCGACTCCCTCGGCTGGCCCCGGCTCGCCCGGCAGGTCGCCGACCTGGAACGCCGGCACCCCGGCGCCACTCTGCTCGCCGTCAACTACGGCGAGGCCGGCGCCCTCGCCCACTACGGCCCCGCGCTCGGCCTGCCCGCCCCCTACGCCGACCACAACGGCTACAGCCGCTTCGGCCGCCCCGCCGGCACCTCCGCCACCACCATCGCCGTCGGCTACACCCCCGAGTCCCTCGCCCCCTACTGGCAGAGCTGCACCGTCGCCGACCGCATCGACAACGGCCGGAACGTCCCCGCCATCGAGCAGGGCCTCCCGATCCTGGTGTGCACCGGCCAGAAGTACTCCTGGGAGGAGCTCTGGCCGCTCCTCAAGCACTACAACTGAGCCCGAACCGGCCGGCACAACCGAGCCCGAACCGGCCGGTCGGCGGTTGAAGCCGGCCGTTCCGGGAAGGCGCCCGGTACGGCGACACCGGCGCGCACGGAGGTGACGGCGATGACCGGACCGCGCACGGCCGCCGGGCAGTTGATCGCCTCCCACCTGGTCGGCGGCCGGCCGGTGCCCGGCGAGGAGATCGCCCTGCGGATCGACCAGACCCTCTGCCAGGACGCCACCGGCACCCTGGTCATGCAGGAGCTCGAGGCCCTCGGCCTGGACCGGGCCCGCACCGAGCTGAGCGCGCAGTACGTCGACCACAACATCCTGCAGGCCGACCAGCGCAACGCCGAGGACCACCTCTTCCTGCGCTCCGCCGCCCGCCGCTTCGGCCTCTGGTACTCCAAGCCCGGCAACGGCGTCTCCCACCCCGTCCACATGCAGCGCTTCGGCGTCCCCGGCAAGACCCTGCTCGGCTCCGACTCGCACACCTGCGCCGGCGGGGCGCTCGGCATGCTGGCGATCGGCACCGGCGGCCTGGACGTCGCCCTCGCCATCGCCGGACAGCCCTACCACCTGACCATGCCCCGCGTCTGGGGCATCCGGCTCGACGGCGAACTGCCCGCCTGGGTGAGCGCCAAGGACGTGATCCTGGAACTGCTGCGCCGACACGGGGTGCAGGGCGGGCTGAACCGGGTCCTGGAGTACCACGGGCCCGGGCTGGCCGGGCTGAGCGCGATGGACCGGCACGTCATCGCCAACATGGGCGCCGAACTGGGGGCGACCGCCAGCGTCTTCCCCGCCGACGGCGCCGTGCGGGACTTCCTGCGCGCCGAGGGCCGCGAGGAGGACTTCCGGCCGCTGGCCGCCGAGCCCGGCTGCCGCTACGACCTCACCGAGCGGATCGACCTGTCCGCCCTGGTGCCGCTGGTCGCCGCGCCCAGCTCGCCCGGCAACGTCGTCCCGGTCCGC
Source organism: Kitasatospora sp. NRRL B-11411 (assembly GCF_000721345.1). NCBI lineage: Bacteria > Bacillati > Actinomycetota > Actinomycetes > Kitasatosporales > Streptomycetaceae > Kitasatospora > Kitasatospora sp. NRRL B-11411. Next base: position 131,011 of record NZ_JOGH01000011.1, read on the forward strand.
GAGGTCGCGGGCACCCCGGTCGGCCAGGTGGTGATCGGCTCCTCCGCCAACCCGGGCCTGCGCGACTACGCGGTCGCCGCCGCCATGGTCCGCGGCCGCCAGACCTCCGGCCGGGTCAGCCTGGACGTCAACCCCAGCTCCCGCGAGGTGTTCCAGGACCTGCTGCTGACCGGCGCCGCGTTCGACCTGACCGCCGCGGGCGCCCGCATCCACCAGACCGGCTGCCTGGGCTGCATCGGCATGGGCCAGGCCCCCGCCACCGGGCAGAACTCGCTGCGGACCTTCCCCCGCAACTTCCCCGGCCGCTCCGGCACCCCGGACGACTCGGTCTGGCTGTGCTCGCCCGAGACGGCCGCCGCCTCCGCCCTCACCGGCGTCCTCACCGACCCCCGCGCCTGGGCCCGGCAGGAGGGCCTCGCCCCGCCCGACCCGGCGCTGCCCGACCACGCCTCGGTCAACCGCACGATGCTGGAGGCGCCGCTGCCCCCGGAGGCCGCCGCCGCGGTCGAACTGGTCCGCGGACCCGGCATCTCCGCACTGCCCGACTTCGACCCGCTGCCGGACGACCTCGACCTCCCCGTCCTGCTGAAGACCGGCGACGACGTCTCCACCGACGAGATCTGCCCGGCCGGCGCCCGGGCCCTGCCGTTCCGCTCCGACCTGCCGAGGCTCGCCGAGTTCACCTTCACCCGGATCGACCCCGACTACCCGGACCGCGCCCGCGCCGCCGGCCCGCACCTGGTCGTCGCGGGCGACAACTACGGCCAGGGCTCCTCCCGCGAGCACGCCGCCATCACCCCGCGCCTGCTCGGCCTGCGCGCCGTCCTCGCCAAGTCCTTCGCCCGCATCCACTGGCAGAACCTCGCCAACTTCGGGATCCTCGCCCTCGAGTTCACCGACCCCGCCGACCACGACCGGATCCAGCCCGGCGACCGGCTCCGGCTCACCGGCCTGCACCGGGCCCTGGCCCCCGCCGCCGAACCCCGGCTGACCGTGCACAACGCCACCCGGGACGAGGACTACCCGGTCATCCACCGCCTCTCGCCCCGCCGGCGCGAGGCCGTGCTCGCCGGCGGGGCCGTCCCCGCCCTCCGGCACGCCGGCAGGTGACGGCGGCTCAGAGCGCGGCCAGCCGCCGCCCGGCCGGCCCCAGGGAGCGGCCGCGGCGCAGCTCCCCCGCCCAGGGGTCCTCGCCCGCCAGGCGCTCGCCGAGGGTGGTGAGCGTCCAGCGGCGCGGGGTGAGCGCGGGGTCGTCCAGTTCGTCCCAGCCCAGCGGGGTGGCGACCGGGGCGCCGGGCAGGGCGCGGACCGCGTAGGGGGTGACGGCGGTCTGGGCGTAGGCGTTGCGCTGGACGTCGAGGTAGAGGCGGCCGCCGCGGGCCTGCTTGCGGGCCTCGGTGCTGAGCAGGTCGGGGTGGCGCCGGGCGAGCAGGCGGGCCGCGTCCCGGGCGAAGGCCCGGACCTCGTCGAACGGGGCCCGGCGGTCGAGCCGGACCAGCACGTGCAGGCCGCGCGAGCCGGTGGTCATCAGGGCGGCGGGGAGGCCGAGTCCGTCGAGCAGGCCGTGCAGCAGCCCGGCGGCCTCCCGCACCGGTTCGAAGTCCTCGCCGGACGGGTCGAGGTCGAAGACCAGCAGGTCGGGGTGGTCGGGCCGGTCGGCCTTGGAGAGCCAGCGGTGCGGGGTGACGCACGCCTGGCCGGCCAGGTAGAGCAGGGTGGCCAGGTCGTCGCAGACCGGGTGGGTGACGGTGCCGCCCTCCTTGGGCAGTTCGCTGCGGTGGATCCAGTCGGGGAAGTGGTCGGGGGTGTCCTTCTGCATGAAGCGGCCGCCGTCGATGCCGTCGGGGTGGCGCTCCAGCATCAGCGGGCGGCCGCGCAGCTGCGGCAGGATGCGCCGGCCGACCCGGCGGTAGTGCGCGGCGAGGTCGGCCTTGGTGAGGCCGTCCGCCGGGAACAGCTCCTTGTCGGCCCGTTTCAGCTGGATGATCCGGCCGCTCGCCCGGATCTCGACGGTGGTCATGGCGTGCCCCCTTCGCGGATGGCGTCGGCCGGCCGGCCCCGGGCCGGCCCGGGCAGCGCGGGTGGCGCGGCCGTCCGGCGCGCTGCGCCCCGGCGCCTACCCGGCCGGGGCCGCCCGACACACCCCCGGAGCGGGTGAGCCCCGGGCCGCGGACCGCCCCCGGCCGGGGCCGTGCCAGTCGAGGCACAGCACGGTGGCGTCGTCCGCCAGGTGGCCGCCGCCGGCGTCGGTGACGGCGGCGGTCAGGATGCGCACCACTTCGCGGGGGTGCTCGCGGGCGGTGGCGCGGATCAGCCCGGGCAGGTCCACCCGGGCCGCCTCGCGCTCCTGCATGCCGTCGGTGTACAGGACCAGCCGGTCGCCCGGCCGCAGGTCGAGGCGCTGCACCCGGTACGGGGGGCCCATCACGTCGAGGCCCAGCGGCATGTCGGCGTGCAGCCGCACCTCCTGCACCGCGTCCCCGCGCAGGCGCAGCGGCCGGGGGTGGCCGGCGTTGACGAGTTCGGTGCCGCTGCCGTCGAGGGCGACGCGCAGCAACTGGCCGGTGGCGAAGGCGTGTCCGTGGTCGACGAGGGCCTGGTGGGTGCGGCGGGCCTGCTCGGCGAGGTCGCAGCCGGCCCGGCGGGCGCCGCGGGAGGCGTTGACCAGGAGGGTGGCCGTGAGGGCGGCGGCGACGTCGTGGCCCATCGCGTCGGTGACGGACAGGTGCAGGGTGTCGTGGTCGAGGGTGTAGTCGTAGGTGTCCCCGGCGATGCTGTCGGCCGGGACCAGGGCGGCGGCCAGGGCGAACTCCGGGGCGTCGTAGCTGGACGCGGAGGGCAGCAGCTGGCGCTGGATCTCCGCGGCCAGGCTCAGGTCGGTGGTGCGCCGGCCGCACTGGTAGACGTCGGTGAAGCGGCGGTCGGCCACCACCAGGTAGGCCAGGGCGTGCGCGGCCCGCGCCACCCGGTCCAGGACCTCCCGGGTGACGCGGTCCAGGTGCAGTTCGAGGACGCCGAGGGCGTCGCCGCGGTGGGTGACCGGCGCGAGGATCCGCTGCCCGTGGTCGCCGTCGTCCTCGTGCACCGCCGTCTGGGCCCGCAGCACGTCCTCGTAGCGGCTGCCGGCCAGCGGGACCTGGCCCGTGCGGCACCCGTGCCCCGCGGTGGACTCCTCGCCGACCCGCACCATGCGCCGCCCGGTGACGTCGAGGAGCAGGAACGACGCGTACCGGGCGCCGAAGCGCTCCCGCAGGTCGCGGGCCGCCGCGTCCAGGGACGCCATCGGCGCGTGCCGCTCCGCCGCGGCCAGCATGTCGGCCGGCCCGACCCGTGCACCCATCGCGCATCACCTCCCGGGCCACACCCCGCTTCTGTCCGGGCCGCCCCGCCCGCACACCCCGCCCGGGTCGGACCCCGGGGCCCGCCCGTGTCGGATCCCCCCGGAGCGGGCAGACGTGCGGTGACCGAGAAGGTGATGGAGATGACCACGACCACCACGGCCAAGCGCCCCGCCCCGCCCCGTCCGCGTCCCCCGCTCGACCTGCGCACCCCTTCGGGCCGCCGCCTCCCGTACTGACGCCCCGCGCGGGCGCACGGACGGGCCCGGCCCCGGCACTGTCGCCGGGGCCGGGCCCGTCCGCGTCCCGTGCCCGGGGCCGCGGCGGCCCCGGGGTCAGGCGCCCATGGCGTGGACGCCGCCGTCGACGTGCACGATCTCGCCGGTGGTCCGCGGGAACCAGTCGGACAGCAGCGCCACCACGCCGCGCGCGGCGGGCTCCGGGTCGCGCAGGTCCCAGGGCAGCGGGGAGCGGGTCTCCCAGATCGCCTCGAAGTCGGCGAAGCCGGGGATCGACTTGGCCGCCATCGTGCGGATCGGGCCGGCCGCGACCAGGTTGGAGCGGATGCCGCGGCCGCCGAGGTGGCGGGCCAGGTAGCGGGAGGTGGCCTCCAGCGCGGCCTTGGACACGCCCATCCAGTCGTAGCTGGGCCAGGCCACGGTGGCGTCGAAGTCGATCCCGACCAGCGAGCCGCCGTCCCGCATCAGCGGCAGGCAGGCCGTCGCCAGCGCCTTGTAGGAGAACGCGGAGACCTGGACGGCGGTCGCCACGTCCGCCCAGTCGGTGTGCAGGAAGTTCCCGCCCAGGGCCGCGGCCGGGCCGAACGCGATGGAGTGGACGACGCCGTCCAGGCCGTCCAGGTGCTCGCCCACCCGGTCGGGGAGCGCGGCGAGCTGCCGGGCGTCGGTGACGTCCAGCTCGATCACCGGGGCCGGCTTGGGGAGGCGGTCGGCGACGCGTTCGACCAGGCTGAGCCGGCCGTAGCCGGTCAGCACGACCTCCGCGCCCTCCTCCTGGGCCAGCCGGGCGGCGTGGTAGGCGATCGAGGCGTCGGTGATGACGCCGGTGACGAGGATCCTCTTGCCGAGCAGGAGAGTGCCCATGGTTGCGTGACCTGTGCCCAATCTGCCGCCGGGACGCGGCGGCTGCGGTCGGTGCCGGTGCGGCGGGGTGCGTCAGGGTGCGGCGGGGTGCGTCAGGGTGCGGCCGTGGCGCACTGCGACGCCACGAAGGAGGCGAGCCGGCGGACGCCCTCCTCGATCTCGGAGGGGGACAGGTAGCTGCAGGACAGCCGGAGCAGGCGGGTGCCGGAGCCGTCCGGGTAGAAGGGACTCATCGGGGTCCAGAGCACCCCGAACTCGCGGGCCGAGCGCTCCAGGGCCCGCTGGTCGGCGGTGAACGGGACCGTCATGGTGAGGAAGTAGCCGCCGGCCGGCCGGTTCCAGCCGATGCCCAGCTCCGCCCGGCGGGCGGCCGGGAAGTGGCGCTCCAGCTCGGCCAGCAGGGTCTCCAGGGTGGCCCGGTAGAAGGCGATGGCCCCGGCGTTGGCCTCGCGCAGCCGGAAGCCGCTGTCGATGAGCAGCCCGCCGATGACCGCCTGGCTGAGCGTCGGGGTGTTCACCGTGGTCATGCTCTTGATCTTCGACAGTTCGTCGGCCAGCAGCGTCCGCCGGCCGTCGGCGCCGCGCACCTCCTGGTCGGCCACCACGTAGCCGACCCGGGCGCCGGGGAAGGCGGTCTTGGCGAACGACCCCAGGTAGACCACCCGGCGGCCGGTGTCCATCGACTTGAGCGTCGCGGCCGGCTCGCTCTCCCGGGTGAAGAAGCCGTACGGGTTGTCCTCCAGGAGCAGCAGGTCCTCCGCCTCGGCCACGTCGAGCAGGTCCCGGCGCGCGCCGTGGGACAGGCTCGTGCCGGAGGGGTTGGCGAAGTCGGGCACCAGGTACAGCGCCCGCGGGCGCCGCCCCTCGGCGCGGACCCGCCGGGCGGCCTCGGCGACCGCGGCCGGGTCGAGGCCGTGCGGCCCCTCGGGGACGGTCACCACCGGGATGCCCAGCAGGCTCGCGGCGCCCGTGACGCCCACGTAGCACGGGGAGCTGACCAGCAGGACGTCCGCCGGGGTGGCGCACAGGGCGCGCAGGGCGATCAGCATGCCCTCCTGGCAGCCGACGGTGACCACGACGGACTCCGGCGGCACCGCGATGGACTCGTCGTTGGCGATGGTCCGGGCGACCAGGTCCTGGATGAGGCCGCTGGTGCGCCCGTACTGGAAGAGTTCGGTGTCGACCTGCCGGCCGGTGTAGCCGCGCTCCTTGCGCAGGTGGTCGGTGTAGACGGTGAGCCAGTGGGTGACCTGCTGGACGTCGAAGAAGCCCTCGTAGGGGCGGCCCGGGGCGAAGGAGAGCGCGTCGGGGAAGCGGCCGGTCACCTCGTTGAGGAAGTTCATCGCGTCGAGCAGCGGGTCGGAGACCGAGCCGTGCAGCTCCGCGAGGTCCAGCACCACCGGGGCCGACGCCGGGGCCGGGGCGGGCGCGGGCGCGGCGAGCGAGTCGCGCAGGAAGCGGGCGGCCTGCGCGAGCGCCTGCCGGCCCGCGTCGAGGACGCCGCCCATGGCGAAGAAGCCGTGCACGACGCCCGGGTAGCGGGTGAGCTCGGCCGCGACCCCGGCCGCGGCCAGTTTCCGCGCGTACTCCTCGCCCTCGTCCCGGAGCGGGTCGTACTCGGCGGTGATCACCAGCGCGGGCGGCAGGCCGCCGTGGTCGGCGGCGCGCAGCGGGGAGGCCAGCGGGTCCGAGCCGTGCTCGGGGTCGGCCAGGTAGTTGTCCCAGTACCACTGCGCGGAGCGGGCGTTGAAGAAGTACGGGTCGTTGTTCTCGCGCCGGGAGGGGGTGTCGGAGCGGTAGTCGGTGTTGGGGTAGACGAGCAGCTGGGCGGCGATCTCCGGCCCGCCCCCGTCCCTGGCGCGCAGGGTGACGCCGGCCGCGAGGTTGCCGCCGGCGCTGTCGCCGCCCACGGCCAGGCGGTCCGGGTCGAGCCCGAGTGCGGCGCCGTGCCGGGCGATCCAGTCCACGGCGGCGTGGCAGTCGTCCACGGCCGCGGGGAACTTGTGCTCGGGGGCCAGCCGGTAGCCGACGGCCACCACCGCGCAGCCGGCGGCGTTGGCCAGCGACCGGCAGATCGCGTCCGAGGTGTCGATGGTGCCGAGGGTCCAGCCGCCGCCGAAGAAGTAGACCAGGACGGGCAGCGTCCCCGCGGGCCGCGGCCGGTAGATCCGGATCGGCAGGTCGCCGCCCGGCCCGGGGATGCTCCGGTCCTCCACCAGGGCGACCGGCTCCGGGGTCCCGGCGGTGGCCAGGATCGCCGCGAGGTCCTGGGCCCGGGCCTCCTCGACGGTGTAGCTGTACAGCTGGCGGTGTCCGCCCGCTTCCCGGGCCGCGCGGATCGCCTGGACCTGCGGATCGAGTGGCATGAGTGTCTCCACGAGAGGGGTTCAGGTACGGGTCGGGGACGGTGGGGTGCCGGGGACGACGACGGTGGCCGGGGCGCCGGCCGCGCCGGGGGACCACACGCCGACCGCCAGGCAGAGCCCGGGCGGGGCCTGCGGCAGGCAGAGCGCGAGGTCCGGCCGGGCGGGCAGCGGGGCGAGCAGGCCGGTGGGCGGGGTCCCGGGCGGCAGGACGCGGCGGCGCATCCCGCCGCCGCGCAGCCCGGTGCCCAGGGCCTTGCCGAGCGCCTCCTTCTGCACCCACAGCCGCAGGAAGGCCGTCGGCTGCTCCGGGCCGGGCTGCCGTGCGAGCCACTCGGCCTCCGCCGGGTCGAACCAGCGGCGGGCCAGGCCGGCGGTGGGCAGCGGCCGGACGCGCTCCACGTCCACGCCGACCGGGCCGAGCCGGGTGAGGGCCGCGGCCACGGTGTCGCGCCCGTGGCTGAGCGCGATGTGCAGCGGCCGGTCGGCGCCCTCCGCCGCCGGCGGGCCGGCGCCCTCCAGCACCGGCCGGCCGCCCGGCTCGCGGGCGATCCGCAGGCCGGCCCGGGGGACGCCGAGGGTGTCCGCGGCGGCGTCGAGCAGGAGGCCGCGGACGGTCCGGCGGGCGTCCGGCCCGGCGGCGGCCACCAGCACGGTGACCCCCGCCGCCTCCTCCGACACCGCCGCTGCCGCTGTCGCTGCCGTCGGCGCCACCGCCGCGGTCGGGCCGGTCACCGGTGCGGGGTGGGCCAGTTGAGGGCCACGGCCCGCTCGGCGAGCATCAGCACCGGCAGGTGCGTGGTGGCGCGCGGGCTGACCGGCATGACGGAGGCGTCGACGACCAGCAGCCCCTCGACGCCGTGCACCCGGCAGCGGCCGTCCACCACGGCGTCCGGGGTGTCGGCGGGCGCCATCCGGCAGGTGCCCACCGGGTGGTTGTAGATCGCCGGGTGGTGGCGCACCGCCTCCTCGAGGTCGGCGTCGGCGACCTCGGGGCCGGGGCGGAGCTCTCCGGTGAGCAGTTCGCGCAGCGCCGGGGTGTCGGCCAGCCGGCGGGCCGTCCGGACGCCGGCCGCGACCCTGCGGGCGTCCTCCGGGTCGCGGTAGAAGCCCGTGTCGATGACCGGGTGGTCGGCGGAGTCCGGGGAGGCCAGCCGGACCGAGCCGGTGGACCTCGGCTGGACCAGGCCGACCATCATGATCATGTCGTAGCCGGTCGGGTGGGGGCCGCGGCTCAGGGTGGGGGCGGCGGCCCGGGCCTGGACGTGCAGGTCCACGTCGGGGGCGTCGGGCGAGCTGCGCAGCGACAGCATGGTGCGCAGGCGCGGGGCCGGGTAGTCGCCGGGGCGGGCCGCGAACACGGTGCGGTACGCCGGGTGCTCGACCAGTCCGGAGCCGACCCCGGGCCGGTCGCGGACCACCGCGATGCCCAGCTCGCGCAGGTGGGCGGCGGGTCCGATGCCGGAGCGCTGCAGGATCGCCGGGCTGCTGTAGCTCCCGGCGGACAGCACCACCTGACGGGCCCTCAGCTCCTCCCCGGTGCCCAGCCGGACCCCGACCGCCCGGCCGTCCTCGACCAGCACCGAGTGGACCTCGCAGTCGGCCCGCAGCCGGAGGTTCGGCCGCCGCAGGGCCGGGGCGAGGTGGGTGAAGACCGCGTTCTCGCGGCGGCCGCCCCGCTGGTTGAGCGGTGCCACGCCGACGCCCTCGGCGGTCGGGTCGTTGAAGTCGGCGACCGCCTTGTGCCCTTCGCTGCGGCAGGCCGCCAGGAAGCTGCGCTGGGCGTCCGTCAACTCCTCGGCGCCGCCGCGCCGGACCGGCACCGGGCCGGAGCGGCCGTGCCAGCGGGGGTCGCCGTCCGGGTCGTCCTCCAACTGCCGGTAGAACGGCAGCACTTGCTCCCAGGACCAGTCCGGCAGCCCCAGGGCGGCCCAGGCCCGGTGGTCGGCCGGGCGGCTGCGCAGGGCCAGGCAGTAGTTGACGGCGGAGGAGCCCCCGACGACCTTCCCGCGCAGCAGTCCGACCGGACGGCGGGTTCCGGGCGGGACGGTCTCGCGGTAGCCCCAGTCGTGGTCGGCGGGCATCGCGGCGGCGTCGAGCAGCTGCTCGGGCCACCGCCCGTCGGCGGTGTGGTCCGGACCGGCCTCCAGCAGCAGGACCTCCCGTTCCGGGTCCTCGCTGAGCCGCGCGGCCACGACGCACCCCGCCGAGCCCGCCCCGACGACGACGACATCCAACTCCATGGCTACTCCGTAAGGTGTTCGGTGCTCCGGCGGCGGTCGGGCGGGCTCAGCGGTAGAAGCGGTAGAGGGCCTGGGCGACGCAGGCGGGCTTCGGGCCGCCCTCCACCTCGACGGTGAAGTCCAGGGCCAGTTCGAGGCCCTTGGGGACGTCGGTCACCGAGGCGATCCGGGCCGCCAGCCGGATCCACTGGCCGGTGCGGACCGGTGCCGGGAAGCGGACCTTGTTCAGGCCGTAGTTGACGGCCATCGCGGCGCCCTTGACCTCCAGCAGCTCCAGGAAGAGCGGGATGAGCAGGGAGAGCGTCAGGTAGCCGTGCGCGATGGTGCCGCGGAAGGGGCTGGCGGCGGCCTTCTCCGGGTCGACGTGGATCCACTGGTGGTCGTCGGTGGCGTCGGCGAAGGTGTCGACGCGGTCCTGGGTCACCGGCATCCAGCCGGTGTGGCCGAGGTCGAGGCCGGCCAGGTCCTTGAGTTCGTCCATGGTGTGCACGTGGGTGGGCATGTCGATCCTTCCGAACCGTTGCGTGGGGGCACACCGCGGAGGCGGGTGCCGGGGCGTCAGGGGAGCTCGGCCAGCCGGTGCCGCAGGAGCTTGCCGAGCGCGTTGCGGGGCAGGGCCGGCAGGAACCGGACGGCCCGGGGGACCTTGTAGCCGGCCAGCCGGCCGCGGAGGAACTCGATCAGTTCCGGCCCGTCGGCGGAGGCGCCCGGGCGCAGCACCACCGCGGCGTGGCCGCTCTCGCCCCACTTCGGGTCGGGGACGCCGAACACCGCGCACTCGGCGACGGCGGGGTGGCCGTGCAGGACGTTCTCGACCTCGGCCGGGTAGATGTTCTCCCCGCCCGAGATGATCATGTTCTTGAGCCGGTCGACGATCCGGACGCAGCCGTCCCCGTCGCGCACCCCGACGTCGCCGGTGCGCAGCCAGCCGCCGGACAGGGCGGCGTCGGTGGCGTCCGGGTCGCCCCAGTAGCCGGCCATCACGTTCGGCCCCTCCAGCAGGAGTTCGCCCTGCTCGCCGTCGGCCGCCCCGGCCGGGTCCGGGCCGGCGACCCGGAGGTCGGAGAAGAAGTTGGCGACGCCCACCGACCCGGCCTTGGCCGCCGCCCGCTCCGGTTCCAGCACCGTGGCGCACGGGGAGCTCTCGGTCATGCCGTAGCCCTGGACGAAGGGCAGCCCGCGGTCGAGGTAGGCGCGGACGGTGCGGTCGGAGGCCGGGGCGCCGCCGCTGAGCACGATCCGCAGGCTGCTCAGGTCGGCCGTCGCCCAGCCGGGCGCGGCGGCCGTCGCCTCGTGCATGGTGGGGACGGCGAACACGAAGTCGACCCGTTCCCGCTCGATCAGTTCGAGGGCGCGCTGCGGGTCGAAGCCGTCCTCCAGCAGCACCTTCCCGCCCTTGAGCAGGGTGGGCAGGCAGATCAGGTTGAGCGCCGCCGCGTGGAACAGCGGGGCGTGCACCAGGGACACCCCGTCGGAGTCCAGGTCGAGGTCGACCAGCAGGTTCAGGCAGTTCCACACGACGTTCCCGTGGGTCAGCACGGCGCCCTTGGGACGGCCGGTCGTCCCCGAGGTGTACATGATCAGGCAGGGGTCCTGGTGGCCGACCGGCAGGTCGACGGGCTCCGGCGGCGCGGCCAGCAGCTCCTCGTACCCGGTGTCCCCGGCCGCCGGGCGGGCGGCCTCCAGTGCGACGAACCGCCGCACCGGCGTGCCGGTCCGCAGCCCGGCCACCGCCTGCGCGTGGCCGGGCGCGTGCACCAGGACGGAGCTGCCCGAGTCGGTCAGGACGTGGGCCAGTTCGGGCCCGGCCAGGCGGGTGTTGAGCGGCACGAACACCGCGCCGAGCAGCCCGCAGGCGAACAGGGTCTCCAGGAAGGCCGGGTGGTTGCCGCCGAGGTAGGCCACCCGGTCGCCGCCGCGGACCCCGAGCGTGCGCAGCCCGTTCGCGGCCCGCAGCACCCGTTCGTGGAGCTCCCGGTAGGTGACGGGGCGGTCCCGGTGGAGCAGGGCCACCCGGTCCGGGGAGCGCCTGGCCCGGCGGGCCGGCCACGAGCCGATCCCGTGGTTGCGCACCCCGGGCTCTCAGTCCTTGACCAGGCCGAGCAGGCGGGCCGCGTTCCCCTTGAGGATCTTCGGCCGCACCTCCGGCTTGATGTCGAGCTTCTCGAAGTCCGCCAGCCAGCGGTCCGGCGTGATCATCGGGAAGTCGGAGCCGAACAGCATCTTGTCCTTGAGCAGGGTGTTCGCGTACTGGACCAGCTGCGGCGGGAAGTACTTCGGGGACCAGCCGGACAGGTCGATGTAGACCAGCGGCTTGTGGTTGGCCACCGCCAGCGCCTCGTCCTGCCACGGGAAGGAGGGGTGCGCCATGATGATCGGCAGGCCCGGGAAGTCGGCGGCGACGTCGTCGATCAGCAGCGGGTTGGAGTACTTGAGCCGGATGCCCGCGCCGCCCGGCGCGCCCGCCCCGATGCCGGTCTGGCCGGTGTGGAAGAGCGCCGGGACGCCCAGTTCCTCGATCGCCTCGTACATCGGGTACGCGGCACGGTCGTTGGGGAAGAAGCCCTGGACGCTGGGGTGGAACTTGAAGCCCCGGACGCCGAACCGCTCGACCAGCCGGCGCGCCTCGCGGGCGCCGAACCGGCCCTTGGCCGGGTCGATGCTGGCGAACGGGATCAGCACGTCCGGGTTCGCGGCCGCGACCTCGGCGACCTCCTCGTTGGGCACCGCCGGGGCGCCGGTGGCGGCCTCGGCGTCGACCGGGAAGATCACGCAGGCCATCTTCCGCTCCCGGTAGTAGCCGGCCATGTCGGCGGCGTTCGGGTAGCGCTTGCGCTCCACCTTGAAGTACGCGGCGGACGCCTCCTCGATCTCGTCCGGCAGGGAGTTGCGGCCCTCCAGCGAGACCTGCGCGTGGGTGTGCATGTCGATGGCGACGAGGTCGTCCACGTCGAGCGTTGTCATCTGCTTCTCCTGGTGGTTTCCGACGGGCGGCACGGGCGGTGGCGGGGTCAGGAGGACAGCTGCTGGAGGGCGGCGATCCCGTACGACTGCGGCTCGGCGCCGACCGAGGTGGGCCAGGCGGTGGCGATCGCGTCCGCGCTCCAGCCGCCGTCGGTGAAGGCCGCCGCCACCTCCTCGGGGTGCGACCACAGGGTGAGCTTGTCGCCGCCGATGCCGACGCACTGGCCGTTGACGTCCTCGGCCGCGTCGGAGGCGAGGAAGACCACGGCGCCCGCCACGTCCTCGGCGGTGCCGAAGCCGATGCCCTTGCGCAGGAAGTCGGGCAGCGGGGTGCCGTGCTGCTCCCAGGCGTCGATGTGCGGCGCGAAGGCCGGGATGGTCTTGGTCATGGCGGTCGCCGCGTTCGGGATCACCGCGTTGACCGTGATGCCGGCCCGGGACAGCTCCATCGCCCAGGTGCGGACCATCGCCGCGATGCCGGCCTTGGCGGCCGCGTAGTTGGTCTGCCCGAAGTTGCCGCGCTGCCCGGCCGGGGAGCCGGCCAGGATGAGCCGGCCGCCCCCGCCCTGCTCGCGCATCCGGACGGCGGCAGCCCGCGCGCAGACGAAGGTGCCGCGCAGGTGCACCCGGACGACGTCGTCGAAGTCCTCGTCGGTCATCTTCCACAGCACCCGGTCGCGCAGGATGCCGGCGTTGGTGACCATCACGTCGAGGCGGCCGAAGCCGTCGACGGCGGCGGCGACCAGCGCGTCGGCGGACGCGCTGTCGCCGACCGCGGCGACCACCGGGACGGCCCGGCCGCCGGCGGCGGTGATCTGCTTGACGGTCTGCTCGGCCGCGTCCGCGTCCACGTCGTTCACCACGACGGCCGCGCCGCTCGCGGCGAGCGCCAGCGCGTACGCCGCGCCGAGCCCGCGTCCGCTGCCGGTGACGACCGCGACCTTGCCGGTGAGCTCCATTGATCTGCCCTTTCGTTGCGACGGATGAGCGGGACGGTGCGCGGTCAGCCGGCCCGGCCGGAGCGGGCCGCCTCGGCGGCGGCCATCTCCTCCACCAGGCGCCGCGCGCGCAGGGTGCCGGCGTCGTTGCGCAGGTTGACGGTCGGCCGGCCGGGGTTGCGGCGCATCACCGAGTAGGCGCCCTCGATGGCCCCGCTGTCCTCGGCGAAGACGTTGGCGAACTTCTTCTGCAGCACCTCGTCGTAGCCGGGCTCGTCGCGCCGGAACTTGCGGGCGAAGGCCCAGAAGTACCAGGTGGTGTGCTCGGTCTCCGGGGTGCCGAAGTTGAGGTTGCAGCCCTGGGCGCCGTGGCTGCGGTCGCCGCCCGGCGCGCCGGTGCCGACCGGGGCCACCCCGACGTCCAGGACGGTGGAGGCCGGCGGCTGGAACCTGATGATCTGCCAGCGGTCCACGTTGCCGTCCTGGTTGAGCGCCTCGCGCCACAGCGGGGCGGCGTCGTGGTCCAGGATCCAGCGGGTGACCAGCACCGACTTCTCGTCGCCGGTCACGCTGATCGGGTTCGCCTGGATGTTGTCGTCGCCGAGGCTGCCGATGTGGACGTAGGTCTCGTGGGTGGTGTCGATCAGGTTGTCGGCCAGCAGGGTGTAGTTGGCCTGCAGGTGGATCGTCCCGTGGACGGACGTCCAGTCCGGGTGGTCGTTGCGCTCGAAGATGTCCTGGATCAGGTCGGGGTCGGCGAGTTCCGCCTCGCCCGGCCAGACCCAGACGTAGCCGTGGCGCTCGACGCAGGGGAACGCCCGGACCCTGGCCGCGGCCGGGACGTTCGCCTGGCCGGGGGCCTCCACGCAGCTCCCGTCGGCCTCGAACCGCAGCCCGTGGTACATGCAGCGCAGGGTGCAGTCCTCCTCCAGCCGTCCGAGCGCGAGCGGCATCTGCCGGTGGCAGCAGCGGTCCTCCAGCGCGGCGGGCCGGCCCTCGCGGTCGCGGAACAGGACGATCGGCTCGTTGCAGATCGTGCGGGAGAGGATCTCCCCGGGCGGGACCTCCTCGGGCCAGGCGGCGACGTACCAGGCGTTCATGATCAGCGTCATGGCTTCCCCCTTCAGGATGGTGAGCCCTCGGCGCGGGCGGCCACCACGGGGCCGGCCGGGCGAGGGAGCGGGGCCGGGGTCCTCGCGGACTCGGCCGGGGCGTGGAAGTAGTCGTCGGTCCGGGTCTCGTCGGCCCCGTCCGGCACCCGCAGGGCGCGGCAGGCCAGGGTCACCAGGACGGTCACCACCAGGTTGACGACCAGGGCGAGCACGCCGACGTACATCGTCATGTGCGTGTGGAAGCCGAGTTCGGACAGCGGGAGGGCCGAGCCGCCGAAGTGGGCGTGGTGGGTGGCCGGGTTGGGGATCCGGTAGAGCATCCACAGGCTGGCCGCCATGCCGAGCACCCAGCCCGCCAGCAGGCCGGTGCGGTGGAACCACCGGACCACCACGCCGAGGCCGACCGCCGGGAGCGTCTGGAGGATGATCACGTTCCCGATCAGCTGGAAGTCGGTGGAGAACTGCGGGGTGAGCATCAGGGTGCAGATCAGGGCGCCCAACTTGACGGCCAGCGAGGCGAGTTTGGACACCCGCGCCTCCTCGGCGGGCGTCGCCCGGGGCCGCAGGAACTCCCGGTAGACGTTCCGGGTGAACAGGTTGGCCGCGCCGATCGACATGACGGACGCCGGGACGAGGGCGCCGATGCCCACCGCCGCGAACGCGATGCCGGCGAACCAGCTCGGGAACATCTGGTGGAAGAGCAGCGGGACCACGGTGTTGGAGTCGGTGCCCCCGTCGGCGGTGCCGAGCGGCACCACCCCGGCGGCCAGGGCCATCAGCCCCAGCAGCGCGATGAAGCCGACCGCCAGGCTGTAGGCCGGCAGCGCCGCCATGTTCCGCTTGATCACCTTGCGGTCGCGGCTGGCCAGCGCGGCGGTGCTGGTGTGCGGGAAGAGGAACAGCCCCATCGCCGAACCGAGCGCCAGCGAGGCGTAGTTGAGCTGTCCCTGGGGGGCCAGGGCGGTCCTCCCGGTGCCGGACGCGGAGAGCTTGTGGCCGGCCGTGTCGAAGATGTGCCCCCAGCCGCCGAGCTTCAGCGGGATGAACACGATCGCGGCGATGACCACCGTGTAGACCAGGACGTCCTTGACGATGGCGATCAGGGCGGGGGCCCGCAGGCCGGACTGGTAGGTGAACCCGGCCAGCCCGACGAAGGCGACCGCCACCGGCCACTGCCCGTCCACGCCCATCGTCCGCAGCACCGCCTCGATGCACATCAGCTGCAGGGCGATGTAGGGGAGGGTGGAGAGGATGCCGGTCACCGCGACGCACAGCGCCAGCGTCCGGGAGCCGAACCGGCCGCGGACGAAGTCGGCGGTGGTGACGTACCCCTTGGCCTTCGACACCGACCAGAGCCGCACGAGCAGCAGGTAGACCATCGGGTAGACGATGGCCAGGTCCGGCAGCGAGAAGAAGCCGGCGCCGCCCACGTGGTAGATCAGGGCCGGGATGGCGACGAAGGTGTACGCGGTGTAGAGGTCGCCGCCGATCAGGAACCAGGTGATCCAGCTCCCGAACTGGTGGCCGCCGAGGCCCCACTCCTTGAGGTCGTCCATGGCCCGGGTGCGGCGCCACCGCGCGGCCAGGAAGCCCAGCACCGTCACGGCGAGCAACAGCACGGTGAACACGGTGAGTTCGGTGACGTCAAGCTTCATCGGACGCTCCGCCCCGCCGGGTCGCCAGGTAGACGGCGGAGGTGCAGGCCGCGGCGAAGGCGACCAGGAGCAGCTGGAACCAGTAGAAGAACGGGATGCCGGCGAGCCGGGGTTCGTCCCGGTTGAAGATGAAGGTGAGCAGCGGCGCGATCGCCGCCGGGGCGAGCAGCCAGTTCCAGGGGCTGCGGTCGCGTCTCGCGGGTGAGGGTTCGGCGGACGAGGAGTCCGAGGTGGCCTTGACCACGCTTCCTCCGTCGGGTCAGCGGGCGGCAAGTGACGTCAAACAAAGTGAACGATCGATCGGGCAATGTCAAGAGCCCTCAATTCCCCATATCGGGCAGCACTCTTGGGTAACTGATGGTACGTTCGGTCAGTTACATCGTCGTCACCGGCTGTGAGAAGAGAGTGAAAGCCATGGCTGTTTCGCGCACGGCGGCAGGTGTCAGCAGCGGCATCGTCACCGGCCTGGCCTGGGGCTGCATGTTCGCCGTCGCCAAGTCCGCGTACGGGCACCTGGACCCGTTCCACCTGACGGCCGTCCGGTTCGTGCTGGCCGCCGCCGTCTTCTGCGTCCTGCTGCTGGTCCGGGAGGGGCGCGCCGCCTTCGCCTTCGAGGGGCGGCTGGGCCGCCTGTGGGTGCTGTCCACGATCGGCTTCGCCGGCTTCAACTTCTGCACCTACGTGGGCCTGGAGAGCATCCCCGCGCAGAGCTCGGCCCTGATCATGGCGACCATGCCGCTGGTGACCGTGCTGGTGATGTGGGGGCGCACCCGCAAGGCGCCGCCACTGGTCACGCTGGCCCTGGTGCTGGCGGCGCTGCTCGGCGTCGCCATGGTGCTGGGCAACGGCAACCCGGCCGCGGTCGTCACCGGCGGCGTCGGCTACGGCGGCCTGCTGACCCTGGTCGGGGTGGCCGGCTGGATCCTCTACACCACCGGCGCCGCCGGCTACCCGTCCTGGTCGCCGCTGCGCTACACCACGCTGACCTGCCTGCTCGGCACCGCCAGCATCGTGGTGATCACCGTCGCCGCCTCGTTCACGGGCTGGATCCCCAACCCCGGTCTGCGCGAGTACCCGGCCGTGTGGTGGCAGATCCTGTACGTGGTGGTCGCCGCGACCACCGTCGCCGCCCTGACCTGGAACACCGCCTTCCGCAACCTCGGGCCGTCGAACGGCGTGCTGTTCATCAACCTCGTCCCGATCACCGCCTTCGCGGTCCAGGCGTTCCGCGGCCACCGGCCGACCCCCTACGAGATCGCCGGGGTCTGCGTCGTCCTGGCCGCCCTGGCCGCCTCCAACCTCTACTCCCGCCGCCGGGCCGCCGCGCAGGCCGCGCAGGCCGCCCCGGCGACGGAGGCCGAGCCCGCCCCGCAGGCCGCCGCGGGCCGGTAGCCGGGCGTGACGCCCCGGCCGCCGCGTCCCGGCCATGACGTAAGCTGCACGACACCCAACGACCAAGAATCCGGGTGCCGAGCGAGCGGACCGGGCACCACCCCGGTCCGCCGGCCGCACGGCCGGATCTCCACCAGGGGCGCCCACCGCTCTGCCCGGCTCCGCCCCGCAGCCAGACGGATGGAGCCAACATGATCGATCCCCGGACCGACGGCCGCATCCTCCGAGGCAACCAGACCCGACGGACGATCGTGCGCCGGGCCGTCGACATCGCCTCCGTCGAAGGACTGGACGGCCTGTCGATCGGCCGGCTCGCGGCCGACCTGAAGCTCAGCAAGAGCGGCGTGTTCGCCCTCTTCGGCTCGAAGGAGGACCTCCAGCTCGCCGCGGTGCGGGCCGCCACGAAGATCTACACCGAGCAGGTGGTGGATCCCTCGATGGAGGTGGCGCCCGGACTGGGGCGGGTCTGGACCCTCTGCGAGCGGTGGCTGGACTACTCGGAACAGCGCGTGTTCCCCGGCGGCTGCTTCTTCTTCTCCGCGTCGGCCGAGTTCGACTCCCGGCCCGGGCGGGTCCGCGACGCCGTCGCGGACGCCAGCCGGACCTGGCAGCAGATCATGGCGCGGAGCATCACCGACGCGGTCCAGATCGGCGACATCGCCTCCGGCACCAACAGCGACCAGCTCGCCTACGAGCTGATCGCCCTGCTCGAAGCCGCCAACGGGATCGCCCTGCTGCACGACGACCCCGCCGCCTACGTCCGCTCCAGGATGGCGATCCGCGCCCGGCTCAGCACGGTCTGCACCTCGCCCGCGCTGCTCCCCTAGCGATCCGGCCGGCCCCACCCCCCTCCGCGGTGGGCGCCGGCCGGTCGCTGCCCGCCAGTTGACGACTTCTGCATGTTGCCAATTTACAAATTGACATACCGCCGACTTCCAGAATTCTCACTGGTGGCCCTTGGCCACGCCCGGTCACGGATGGTAAAAATGTATGACCGTTCGGTCAGACTTTCGCACCCAGGCTCCCGGAGCGCAGCAGGGCGTCCTGGTCCGACCGCACCACTGGGGAGAGGCATGGACAGACGGGGTGCGAAACCCCTGCTCGTCCGGGACTACGAGGACCTGGCCAGGGCCCGGCTCCCGGCGGACGTCTGGGACTTCATCAGCGGCGGCAGCGGCACCGAGTCCACCCTGACCGCCAACCGGGCCGCCCTGGAACGGATCCGGCTGCGCCCGCGCGTGCTCACCGACGTCACCGCGTGTGACCCGGGGACCGAGCTGCTGGGCGCCCGGATCGCCGCGCCGATCGGGATCGCGCCCATGGCCTACCACCGGCTGGCCTGTCCCGAGGGGGAGACCGCGACGGCCCGGGCCGCCGGGCTGGCCGGCGTCCCGCTGATCGTCAGCATGTTCGCCAGCCGCACCCTGGAGGAGATCGCCGCCGCGGGGTCCGGCCCCCTGTGGCTGCAGCTGTACTGGCTGCGGCAGCGGGAGTTGCTGACCGGGCTCGTCCGCCGCGCGGAGGAGGCCGGCTTCGGCGCGCTGGTGCTCACCGTCGACGCGCCGCGCGTCGGCCGGCGCCTGCGGGACGTCCGCAACGGGTTCGTCCTGCCCCCCGGCGTCCACGCGGCGAACGTGGCCCCCGAAGCGATGGCGGCCTCGCACCGCGCCGCGCCCGGCGCCTCGGCGATCGAGCGGCACGCCCGGGAGCAGTTCGATTCCTCGATCACCTGGAAGGACCTGGCGCGGCTCCGCGCGATCACCGCCCTCCCGCTGGCCCTGAAGGGGATCCTGACGGCCGAGGACGCCCGGCTGGCCCTCGAACACGGCGTGGACGCCGTCATCGTCTCCAACCACGGCGGCCGCCAGTTGGACGGCGCGGTGGCGAGCGCGCAGGCGCTGCCCGAGATCGCCGCGGCGGTGGGCGGCCGCTGTCGGGTCATCGTCGACGGCGGGATCCGGCACGGCACGGACGTCCTGAAGGTGCTCGCCCTCGGGGCGGACGCCGCACTGGTGGGCCGGCCGGTCCTGTGGGGGCTCACCCAGGGCGGCGCGCAGGGGGTCTCGGACGTGCTGGGACTGCTCCGGGACGAGCTGGAAGAGGCGATGGCGCTGTCCGGGCGGCCGCGGATCTCCGACGTCGACCGGTCCGCCGTCACACTTTAGAAAGAATCCATACCAGCCCCGTTCATATATCTCCCGGAATATTTTCCGACCCCCCTTGCGCACCGACCGCCCACCCGCAAGGATGAATTCGCCTTCGTTTTCGAATCGCAATGAAAACCGCCCGGTGATGTGCATTCTCCCGGGCGCCTCCCAGCCAGAACGCCGAAACATTGGCTCGTCCCGTCAGCCCGGCATATCAGGTTTCATGGAGGAATCACCATGCATCGATCGTCTTCACCGGAAACGCCGGGAGATTGGGTCGACCGGTTACTCCTGGCCGGCCCGGAGCAGGATATCTGCCTGGAGTTCGACCGGCCGATTTCCCGGGCCGAGCTGCGTGCATCGGTTTCCGAACGGCAGCGGGCGCTCGCCGGGGCCGGCCTCGCGGCCGGCGGGGCGGTGGCGCTGCGGCTGCCGCCGTCGCTCGCCTGCGTCACCGACCTGCTGGCCGCCTGGCGGCTCGGCGCCCAGGTCGCCCTGCTGGACCACCGGCTCACCGAGCACGAGGTCTCCCGGGCGCTGGAGCGGCTCGCCCCGCAGTTCCTGGTCGAGCCGAGCCGCCCGCCGGCCGCCGGCGCCCTGCGCGGCTACCTCTCGGTCGAGGCGCGGATCACCGCCCTCCCCGGCCGGCCGGCCGACGGCGACCACGTCCTGGTCCAGCTGAGCTCCGGATCGACCGGCCCGTCCAAGGTGATCGGCCGCACGGCGGCCGACCTGGCCGCCGAACTCGGGCGCTACGACCTGATCGAGGGCTTCCCGGGCCGCGGCCACCGGGTCGTGGTGCTGGCCTCGCTGGTGCACGTGCTGGGCCTGGTCGGCGGCCTGCTGCACAGCCTGCACGCGGGTGCCCGGATGGTGGTGCCGGAGCGGTTCAGCGTCGACGGGATCCTGCGCGCGCTGGCGGCCGCCGAGGAGCCCACCACCGTCCTGGGCGTCCCGTTCCACGCCGAGATCCTCGCCTCGGTCGCCGCCCCGCCCCCGCTCCCCTTCCTGACCGGCATGATCACCGGCGGCGAGCCGGTGCGCCAGGAGGTCTGGGAGGCGTTCACCGCCCGCTACGGCGCGACGCTGGGCAACATGTACGGGATGACCGAGGCCGGGGTGATCGCCACCGACGTCACCGGCCGGCACCGGCCGGAGCTCGCCGTCGCGCCCGGCATGGAGGTCCGGGTGGACGCGGGCGAGATCCTGATCGGGCGGCCCGCCTCCCCCTACCTCGGCGCCGCCGGCCCGAGCCGCTGGGCGGACGGGTGGCTGCGCACCCGCGACGCCGGCGTCGTCGACCCCGCGACCGGCCGGCTGGCCGTCCGGGGCCGGCTGGACTCCCAGGTCTCCATCGGCGGCCTCAAGGTCGACCTGGCCGAGGTGGAGCAGACCGTCCGGTCGCTGCCGCAGGTGCGCGAGGCCGTCGTGCTGCACGGCAGCCACATCGAGGCGTACCTCGCCCTCGCCGAGCCGGCCCCGGTGGCCGAGCTGGAGCAGGCCCTCGCGGCCCGGCTCGCGGCCTACAAGCGGCCCCGCCGCCTGCACGTCCTGCCGGACCTGCCCCGCACCGGCACCGGGAAGCTCGTCCGGGACCCGGCGGCGCTGCGCGCGGCCGCCGGACAGCCCGCCTCCTGACCCCCCTCCTCCCCCACGCCCCCGGCGGCCCGCCGCCCCGGTTCGCACCGCTCCGCACCCGCCCGCATCCTTCGTGTACATGACAAGGAGTCCCCATGAGCGCCGACATCAACCGGTTCATCGTGAAGAGCCTGGCCGAGATGAACTACGACACCTCCGAGATCTCCGACGAGACCCCGCTCGGACCGTCCGGCCTCGACCTGGAGTCGCTCGCCCTCGCCGAGATCGCCATCCAGGTCGAGGACGAGTACGGCGTGCGGATCGACGAGGACGAGACCGAGCAGCTGGCCCTGATGACCCTCGGCGAGCTCGCCGCCGAGATCGCCCGCCGGGCCTCGCTCACCCAGGCCGGGGGCAAGTGAGCATGGGCCGGCCCCCGCGCATCGACCGCGCCGAGGTGCTCGCGCTGCTCGCCACCTACCGCGAGCGGGCGGCGCAGGACGGGGTCGAGCAGATCGACTCGCTGGAGCTCGCCTGGCTGATCCACCAGGTCGAGCAGCGCTACCAGGTCCAGCTCGACCTCGGCGACGACCAGCTCGTCCGGATGGCCACCGTGCCCGGCGCGGTCGGCGTCCTGGACGAGCAACTGCAGGAGTGCGGCCATGGCTGACCCCGCCCCCGACCTCGAACCCGTGATCACCGGCCTGTCGGCGCTCTCCGCCTGCGGCCGGGGCGCCGAGGTCCTGTACGAGCGGGCGGCGGCCGGCGAGCCGGCCTTCGGGCCGGTGACCCGGTTCGACGTCAGCCGGTTCCGGGCCGGCGCCGCCGCCCAGCTGCCCGGCGACCCGGTCCTCGCCGACGAACTGGCCGCGGTGACCGAGGAGGCCTGCGCCGCCGCCCGGCTGTCGGCCGGGCAGCGGGCCGGCAGCCGGCTGCTGCTGGCCGGCCACACCGACCCGGCCGCCGCCCGGCTGCCCGCCGCCGACCGGGCCCGGCACACCCCGGCCGCCGACGCCCGGACCCTCGCCGACCGCTGCGGACTGCGGGCCGGCCACCGCGCCTACACCACGGCGTGCGTGGCCGGGAGCACCGCCGTCGCGGACGCCGCCGCCGCGATCCGCACCGGCTCCGCCGAACGCGTCGTGGTCGCGGCCGGCTACCTGGTCGACGAGGAGCACTTCGCGCTGTTCGACGCCGGACGGGCCCTCGCCCCCGACGGGCGGGTGCGGCCGTTCAGCGCGGGCCGCCAGGGCATGGTGCTCGGCGACGGCGTGGCCGCCGTGGTGCTGGAGTCGGCCGCCGCGGCCCGCCGCCGCGGCGCCCCGGTCCTGGCCCGGCTCGCGGGCTGGGGCCGGGCCGGCGACGCCCACCACGTCAGCCAGCCGCACCCGCAGGGCACCGGGCTCGCCCGGGCCGTCCGCAACGCCCTGCACCGGGCCGGCCGGCGCCCCGAGGACATCGGCTACGTCAACGCGCACGGCACCGGCACGGCGGCCAGCGACGCGGCCGAGACCGCCGGCCTCCGGGCGGCGCTCGGCGACCGGGCCGCGCTCGTCCCGGTGAGCTCGTCCAAGTCGGTGCACGGCCACACCCTGGAGTCCTCCGGACTGCTCGAACTCGTCGTCACCGTCGGCACGTTGCGGGCCGGCCGGCTGCCCGTCAACGCCGGCTACCTGGGGGCGGACGAGCGCTGCGGGCTCAACCTGGTGACCGAGGGCCCGCACCGGGCCGCCCCCCGCTACGCCCTGAGCCTGAACGCCGCCTTCGGCGGGGCCAACACCGCGCTCCTGGTCGGTGCCGCGTGAGCCCGACCGCCCACCGGGCCGAGGCCACCGCCGACCGCCCGACCGCCCGACCCGCCGAGGCACCGACCACCGGCCGGACGATCCGTCAGACCGGATCACTCGACGACAACCCGGCCACCCGGCACGCCGGAACCGACAGCCCGACCCCCCACCGGGCCGAGGCCCCCGCCGACCACCCGACCGGCCACCGGGCCGAAGCCGACACCGGCAACCCGACCGCCCACCGGGCCGGGGCCACCCCCGACCGCCCGACGACCCGACCCGCCGGGGCACCGACCGCCGGCCGGACGATCCGTCAGACCGGATCACTCGACGACAACCCGGCCACCCGGCCCGCCGAGGCCGACGCCACGACCACCCGGCCCGCCGGAACCGACAGCCCGACCACCCACCGGACCGGGGCCACCGCCGACCGCCCGACCGGCCAGCAGGCCGAGGCCGAGGCCGACGGCCCAGCCGCCCACCGGGCCGAGGCCACCGCCGACCACCCGACCGCCCACCAGGCCGCGGCCACCGCCGACCGCCCGACCGGCCAGCAGGCCGAGGCCGACCACCCGACCGGCCACCGAG
Source organism: Kitasatospora sp. NRRL B-11411 (assembly GCF_000721345.1). NCBI lineage: Bacteria > Bacillati > Actinomycetota > Actinomycetes > Kitasatosporales > Streptomycetaceae > Kitasatospora > Kitasatospora sp. NRRL B-11411. The sequence goes on from NZ_JOGH01000011.1 coordinate 154,219, forward strand.
CCGAAGCCGACACCGGCGACCCGACCCGTCAGCAGACCGAAGCCGAAGCCGAAGCCGACGGCCCAGCCCCAGCCGCCCACCGGGCCGGAGCCGCCGCCCGCACCGTCCGGGCCCGGGCCGTCTGGCCCGAGCCCGGCGAGGGCGGGGCGCCCGCCATGCCCGCCGGGTTCATCGCCTCGACCTTCCCCGCCCTGGTCGCCACCGTCGCCGACCGCTGCCTGCGGCGCGGCTACGGCGAGCCGGGCGGGCCCGCCGCCGGAGGCGGGGAGCGGCGCACCGCCGTCGTGCTGGTCAGCGAGCGCGGCGACCAGGGCACCCTCGACGCGGTCGCCGCCGCGGTGGACGGCGGCCGCCGGATGCAGCCGCTGCTGTTCTTCCAGTCCGTGCCCAACGCGGTGCTCGGCTGGGTCGCGGCCCGCTGGGCGCTGGTCGGCCCCGTGGTGTGCGTCAGCCCGGGCGGCGACCCGGTCGCCGAGGGGCTGGAGCTGGCCGACCTGCTGATCGAGGACGGCGACGCGGACGACGTGCTGCTGCTCCTGGCCGACCAGGCCGCCGGGCCCGACCAGCCGGACCGCGCGACCGCGTTTCTGATCACCCGACCGTCGTGAGCAGGCCCGGAAGGGTCCTGACCCAGGAGATGACATGAGCCTACGCACGATCCGCGCCGAGCTCGCGGCGGACCCGCAGCTCGGGACCGGCAACGTCCTCACCACGCTCGTCGCCCGCGGCGAGGGGCTCGACGAGCCGTCGCTCACCTTCGACACCGACGTCGACGGCCACCCGGCGCTGCGCGCCCTGACCCTGCGCGAGCTGGACGAGCGGGTCGCCGCCCGGGCCGCCGCGCTGCACGCGCTCGGCGTCAAGCCCCGGGACCCGGTCGCCGTCCAGGTCACCGCGGGTGCCGACCAGGTCCTGAGCTTCCTGGCGCTGGCCCGGCTCGGCGCCATCCCGGCGCTGGTCAACGGCAGGCTCCCGGCGGAGCCCGCCGCCGAGTTCATCCGCCGGCTGCGGGCCGCCGCCCTGCTGACCGACGCCGCGCACCGCACGGCCTTCGGCGACCGGGACCTCGGCGTCCCGCAGGTGATCGACGTCGCCGGGCTCGGCGCCGGCGACCCGGCCGCGGCCCCCGCCCCGTTCCGGCACCGCCCCGGCGACCCCGCCGTCATCACCCACTCCTCCGGCACCACCGGCCTGCCGAAGGCCGTGGCGCACTCGCACGCCAGCCTGTTCGCGTCGGTCCGCCACCGGCTCACCCTGCCCCGGGCCCAGGGCGTCGAGCGGCTGCTCGGCGCGCTGCCCCCCGCGCACGCCGCCACCGTCATCGCCGTCAACCTGGCGCTGGCCAACCGGTCCGAGCTGCTGGTGCTCTCCGAGCCGAGCGGGACGACCGTGCTGGCGGCGATCGAGGGCTGGCGCCCCACCGGCGTGCTCGGCTTCGCCGCCATCTGGTCGGAGCTGGCCGCCGTCGACCTGACCACCCGGGACGTGGACTCCGTCCAGCTCTGGTGGAACACCGGCGACTGCGCCCACGAGGCCCACATCCGGCGGCTCGTCGCGGTCGGCAGCCGCCGGGTGGCCGCCCGCGGCGGCGGCCGGGTCCAGCCGGGCTCGGTGTTCATCGACGGCCTGGGCTCGACCGAGATGGGTCACTCGCAGTTCTTCATCACCCACACCCCGGAGACCGAGCGCTACGGGCGGTGCATCGGCAAGCCGCACACCTTCTCCGACGTCGCGGTGCTGGACGAGGCCGGCGAGCCGCTCGGCGTCGGCGAGGTCGGGCAGCTCGGGATCAACGCGCCGACCCTGGCGCTCGGGTACTGGAACGACTCGGTCACCACCTGGCGCACCCGGCTGAACGACTACTTCCTCACCGGCGACCTGGTCTACCGCGACGAGGCCGGCTACTACTACCACGTCGACCGGATGGTCGACTCGGTCGACCTGGGCGGCGGCCGGCGGCTGTTCACCGCCGCCTGCGAGGAACGGGTGCTCGCCGCCCTGCCCGACGTGCTGGAGTGCACCGTGGTCGCGGTCGCCGGGCCCGCCGGCGCCGACAGCCACGTGCTGCTGGTGCTCACCGCGGACGCCGACCCGGCCGTCGACCGGACCGCCGCGGTGCTCGCCGCGCTGGAGGAGCACGTCGCGGCGACCGTCCGCGGCGTCGTCGTGGTGGACCCGGACCGGCTCCCGCTCGGCCCGACCGGCAAGGTCCGCAAGCTGCTGCTGCGCGAGCGCTACCTCGCCGGGCAGCTGCTCGCCCCGACGGGCGGTGCCGCATGAGCGCGGACCGCCGCCCCCGGGCCGTGGTCACCGGCATCGGGCTGATCAGCTCGCTCGGCCGCGGCGCCACCCGGACGTTCGAGGCCCTGTGCGCCGGCCACTCCGGCCTGCGCCGCCCGGGCGAGCAGCACCCGGTGGCCGGTTCGGTCGACGTCGCGGGCATCGCCCCCGGGCTGGAGGCGGCCGCCCTGCTGCCGCCCAGCGAGGGCCGGTTCGTGGACCGCTACGCGCTGCTGGCCCTGGCCGCCGCGGACGACGCGCTCGCCGACGCCGGCCTGGTGGTCGGCCGGGACGCCGACCCCTGGCGCACCGGCGTGGTGGTCTCCAGCGGCGGCGGCGGCCTGGAGACGTACGAGGAGCAGGCCCGCGGCCGGCACGCCCGCGGCCGCACCGCCGTCAGCCCCTACCTGCTGCCCGGCATGCTGCCCAACATGGCGGCCGCCAGGATCGCCATCAAGCACGGTATCCGCGGGCACAGCGCGGCGATCGCCACGGCCTGCGCGGCCGGGGCGCAGTCCGTCGCGGAGGCGCTGCGGCTGATCCGCGGCGGGGAGGCGGACGTGGTGGTCTGCGGCGGCTCGGACGCGCCGCTGCACCCCACGATCGCCGAGGCGTTCGGCAACGCCCGGGCGCTCGCCCACGGCTTCGCCGACCCGCGCGAGGCCAGCCGGCCCTTCGACACCCGGCGCAACGGCTTCGTCCTCGCCGAGGGCGCCGGCGTGCTGGTGGTGGAGCGGGCCGAGCACGCTGCGGCCCGGGGCGCCGCCGCCTACGCCGAGCTGCTCGGCTGGGGCGCCACCACGGACGCCTACCGGCCGACCACCCCGCGCCCGGACGGCGAGGGCGCGGTGGAGTGCATGCGCCGCGCCATCGCCGACGCCGGGCTGTCCCCGGCCGATGTCGGCTACGTCAACGCGCACGGCACCGGCACCAAGCTCGGCGACGTCGCCGAGGCGAAGGCGATCCGGGAGGTGTTCGGCCCGCACTCGCCGGCCGTCGGCGCGACCAAGTCGATGACCGGCCACCTGCTGGGCGGCGCCGGCGCGGTGGAGGCGGCCATCACCGCCCTCGCCCTGGCCACCGAGGCGCTGCCGGCCACCCGCAACCTGGACACCGTCGACCCGGCGTGCGAGCTGGACCACATCCGCGGCAAGGCCCGGCTGACCCGGGTCGCCGCCGCCGTGTCCAACTCCTTCGCGTTCGGCGGGCACAACCTCTCCCTGGTGCTCGGCCCGGTCGAGGGCCGGGCCAAGGCGCTGGGCGAGGCGGGCCGGGACCGATGAGCGACGGCCACGACGCCCCGCCGGCCCACCAGTTCTGGTGGCTGCACGACGCCCGCTGGTACCAGGGCGTGCTGAAGCGCTTCGGCCAGGACGCCGCCAACGAGATCAACGCCGAGGCGATCAAGTTCGTCGCCCGCCGGGCCGCCATGTGGTACCGCCGGCAGTCCGGGACGAAGTTCGACGAGATCCCGATGAAGGAGTTCGTCGAGCTCTTCGGCAACGTCCCGCCGCTGATGTGGACCGACGACATGTACGTCGCGGACCAGGTCCACCTCGGCGAGGAGGAGTGGGAGAGCGTCGTCCACTTCAACTACGCGCTGAAGATGCTCAGGGCCGCCCGGGCCCTGGACGGCTACGAGTGCCCGTGCCTGGAAATGCGCCAGGGCTGGTTCGAGGGACTGGGCGTGTCGGTGTGCGACCGCCGGGTCGAATGCCTGCGGACCGGCGGCGGGGCCTGCCGTTTCCTGGCCGTGCGGAACGGCCGGTCCGGAAAGACCGCGGAGTGACCGAGAATTCCCATCCGATTCATCCGACGTTGAGGGACGCATGGAAATCCGAGGAATAGACCACGTGGAATTCTACGTGGGCGACGCGCAGCAGTCCGCTTTCTACTTGTGCACCGCACTGGGATTCCGCCTGTGCGGGGAGACCGAGCCCACCGACCACCGCTCGCTGCTGCTGCGCCAGGGCGGCATCCAGGTGGTCCTCACCTCCGCGCTGTCCGAGCACCACCCGGCCGCCGAGTTCGTGCGGCGCCACGGCGACGGGGTCGCGGTCATCGCCCTGGAGACCGCCTCGGCGGCCGCCGCGTACGACACCGCCGTGGCGGCCGGCGCGGCCCCGCTCGCCGAGCCCGCCGTGTACGAGCACGAGGGGGCCCGGGTGGTCACCGCCGAGGTGGCGGCGTTCGGCGACGTGGTGCACCGCTTCGTCGAACGGCACTGCGGGACCGAGGAGTTCCTGCCCGGCGTGATGAACGTGCTCGCCCCGGACCCGGAGCCCGGCGACGAACTGCTCAGCACCATCGACCACTTCGCGGTCTGCCTGCCGGCCGGCGAGCTGCGGCCGACCGTCGAGCGCTACCAGCGGGTGTTCGGCTTCCGGCAGATCTTCGAGGAGTTCATCGAGGTCGGCGACCAGGCGATGGACTCCAAGGTGGTGCAGAGCCCGTCCGGGCAGGTGACGCTGACCCTGATCGAGCCGGTCACCACCAAGCGGCCCGGGCAGATCGACGAGTTCCTCGCCCGCCACAACGGCACCGGCGTCCAGCACATGGCGCTGCTCACCGACGACATCGTCAGCACGGTCCGGACCCTGACCGAACGCGGCGTCACCTTCCTGCGCACCCCCGGCAGCTACTACGACCTGCTGGAGGAGCGGCTCGGCGAGCCCGAGGTGCGGATCGAGGAGCTGCGCGAGACCAACGTCCTGGTCGACCAGGACCACCACGGGCAGCTGTTCCAGATCTTCACCCGCTCCATGCACGTGCGCCGGACGTACTTCATGGAGGTCATCGACCGCCACGGCGCCCGGACCTTCGGCAGCGGCAACATCAAGGCCCTCTACGAGGCCGTCGAACGGGAGAAGGTCACCAGCTGACCCGCCCCGCCCGCCCGTTCCGACCCAGACGAACCCCTGGAGAACCCACCATGTCCGCACAGGAATTCCGGCTCACCGACGAGGAACTGGGACTGCTGCCCACCGACGAGGACGTCCGGTTCTACGCCGAGCACGGCTGGTACCTCAGCGCGAAGCTGTTCACCGACGAGGAGGTCGAGCAGCTGGAGGCGGCCAGCGAGCGGTTCTACGCCGGCCACCGCGACCGGACCCTGCCGGTGCGCCCGCCCAAGCTCGCCTACTGGGAGCCCGCCAAGGGCGAGGTCCAGCGCCACAACGACTACATCCACTACGAGGACGACACCATCGGGCGGATCCTGCGCAAGCCGCTGCTCGGCGCGGTCGCCGCCCGGCTCGCCGAGGCCGACGAGATCCGGGTGTTCCAGTCCACCCTGATCTTCAAGCCGCCCCGGCCGGAGGAGCAGAGCAACATCGTGCCGTGGCACTTCGACCGGCACTACTGGGCCACCTCCACCTCCGAGCGGATGCTCACCGCGTTCATCCCGTTCCACGACTGCGGCGAGGAGATGGGCACCATCACGATGGTGGACGGCAGCCACCGGTGGAAGGAGATCGGCGGGCGGGACACCACCTCGCTGCACTTCGCCGAGCGCAACCGCGACGAGCTCGACGCGATGCTGGAGGAGAACGCCGCGTTCAACGGCACCGAGGTGCGCAAGGTCCCGGTCGAGATCCCCAAGGGGCACGTGAGCTTCCACCACTGCCGCACCTACCACGGCAGCGGCGCCAACCGCAGCGACCGGCCGCGGCGGGCGATCTCCTTCCACCTGCAGGACGGCGGGAACCGGTTCCGCCGGTTCGCCCGCTCCGACGGGAGCCTGGTGTCCTACAACCACGACGTCCTGGTGCGGCGCACCGCCGACGGCGACCCGGACTACGCCGACCCCGAGTTCCTGCCGGTCGTGTGGCGCGCAGAGGCCCCCTGATGCGCAGCATCGCCGTGGTGGGCACCGGCCTGATCGGCACCTCGGTCGCCCTGGCCGCCCGCAGCCGGGGCCTGACCACCTACCTGCTCGACCGCAGCTCGCTGGCGGTCGGCGCCGCGGTGGCCCTGAACGCCGGGATCGCGGGGCCGCCGCCCGAACCGGTCGACCTGGCCGTCATCGCCGTCCCGCCGGCCCAGCTGGCGACGGTGCTGAAGGAGCAGCAGGACCGCGGCCTCGCGCGCTGCTACACCGACGTGGTCAGCGTGAAGACCCGGACCAGGCTGGCCGCGGCCCGGGCCGGGTGCGACCTGAGCCGCTTCGTCGGCGGCCACCCGATGGCCGGCAGCGAGCGGTCGGGGCCGTTCGCCGCCGCCGCGGACCTCTTCCAGGGGCGCAACTGGGTACTGACCCCGTCGCCGTCCACGGACCGGCAGGCGATCGACCTGGTGCTGCGCCTGGTCGCGCTCTGCGGTGCCACGCCCGTCCTGATGGAGGAGGAGGACCACGACCGCACCGTCGCGCTGACCTCGCACGCCCCGCACCTGGTGGCGAGCCTGCTGTCGGCCCGGCTGGAGTCGATCGGGCCGGCGACGGCCCAGCTGATCGGCCAGGGCCTGCGGGACACCACCCGGATCGCCGGCGGCAGCCCCGGGCTGTGGACCGACATCCTGGGCGCCAACGCGGTGGCGGTGGCCGAGATCCTGGACGGGTTCGCGCAGGACCTCGGCCGGGCCCTCGAAGCCCTGGAGCAGCTGGGCAGCGAGGACCCGGAGCACCGCCGCGGCGGCGAGCGCGTCCTCGGCGAGCTGCTCACCCGCGGCGTGGCGGGCCAGGACCGGATCCCGCCCCGCCGCGACGGGCGGGCCGGCACCCCGAGCAGCCGGGTCTCCGTGCCGGTGGCCAACCGGCCCGGGGACGTGGAGCGGCTGTTCGCCGACGTGTGGAGCACCGGGATGCACATCGTGGACCTGGCGGTCGACCACACGCCGGACGCCCCGGTCGGCCGGCTCGACCTGATCGTCGACCCCGAGGCGGCGGGCGACCTCGCCTCCCACCTCGCCGAGCGGGGCTGGGCGGCGCGCCGCTGACGCCCCGCCGGCTCCGGCCCGCACCGCCGTCCACCGGGTGGAGCCCGTCCGCCGGTGGGCGGGCTCCACCGGGCCGGACGCGCGGCACCACCGTTCGCATCCGTTTCGAGTCCATGCAACTGACGAGCGTTCACGTGTTCAAGGAGGGTCCCATGGGGCACTACAAGCCGAACCTGCGCGATCTGGAGTTCAACCTCTTCGAGGTGTTCGGCCGGGACGGGCTGTTCGGGACGGGCCGGTTCGCCGAACTGGACGAACAGACCGCGCGCAGCGTGCTCCACGAGATGGCCAGACTCGCCGAGGGGCCGCTGGCCGAGTCCTTCGCCGACATCGACCGCAACCCGCCGGTCTTCGACCCCGCGACCCGCTCGGCCCCGGTCCCGGACTCCTTCCGCAAGAGCTACCGGGCCTACCAGGACGCCGGGTTCTGGCGGCTGGGGATGGCCGAGGAGCTCGGCGGCACCGCCAGCCCGCGCCTGCTGTACTGGGCGCTGGGCGAACTGGTGCTCGGCGCCAACCCGGCGATCTGGATGTACGCGACGACCCCGGGCTTCGCCGGCGTCCTGCACAGCGAGGGCACCGAGGAGCAGCTGCGGATCGCCCGGCTGATGGTGGACCGCGAGTGGGGCTCCACCATGGTGCTGACCGAGCCGGACGCCGGCTCCGACGTGGGCGCCGGCCGCACCAGGGCGATCGAGCAGGCGGACGGCTCCTGGCACATCGAGGGCGTCAAGCGCTTCATCACCTCGGGCGAGCACGACATGTCCGAGAACATCGTCCACCTGGTGCTGGCCCGCCCCGAGGGCGGCAAGCCGGGCACCAAGGGGCTGTCGCTGTTCATCGTGCCGAAGTTCGACTTCGACCGGGAGACCGGCGAGCTCGGCGAGCGCAACGGCGTCTACGCCACCAACGTCGAGCACAAGATGGGCCTGAAGGCGTCCAACACCTGCGAGTTGACCTTCGGCGCCGAGCACCCGGCCAAGGGCTGGCTGGTCGGCGGCCGGCACGACGGCATCCGCCAGATGTTCAAGATCATCGAACTGGCCCGGATGATCGTCGGCACCAAGGCCATCGCCACCCTGTCCACCGGCTACCTGAACGCGCTGGAGTACGCCAAGGAACGCGTCCAGGGCCCCGACCTGGCCCGGTTCACGGACAAGGCCGCCCCGCGCGTCACCATCACCCACCACCCCGACGTGCGCCGCTCGCTGCTCACCCAGAAGGCGTACGCCGAGGGCATGCGCGCCCTGGTCCTGCACACCGCCGCCGTGCAGGACGAGATCGAGGTGCTCCGGGCCCGCGGAGCGGACGCCACCGGCGCGCAGCACCTGAACGACCTGCTGCTGCCGATCGTCAAGGGCTACGGCTCGGAGAAGTCCTACGAGCAGCTCGCCCAGTCGCTGCAGATCTTCGGCGGCTCCGGCTACCTGCAGGAGTACCCGGTCGAGCAGTACATCCGGGACGCCAAGATCGACACCCTGTACGAGGGCACCACCGCCATCCAGGGCCAGGACTTCTTCTTCCGGAAGATCGTCAAGGACGAGGACCCGGCGAACATGTACAAGGTCGGCCTCAACACCACCCGCCTGCTGCTGGTCTCCGGCGACGTGCTGGTCGGCTGGCTGCTGCTGCGCCAGGCCGACGTCGCGCTGCGCGCCCTGGCCGCGGGCGCCAGCGGGAAGGACGTCCCCTTCTACCGGGGCAAGGTCGCCACCGCCCGCTTCTTCGCCCGCACCGTCCTGCCGACCGTCACCCCGCAGCGCCTGATCGCCGAGGACGTCGACCTCGCCGTCATGGAACTGCCCGAAGAAGCGTTCTGACCACCCGTCGGCCCCGACAGCCCCGACAGCCCCGTCGGCCCCGTCGCACCACGCACCCACCCCAGCCGGAACGGAAACCGCCATGCCCGAAGCCGTCATCGTCAGCACCGCCCGCTCGCCGATCGGCCGGGCGTTCAAGGGCTCGCTGAAGGACGTCCGCCCGGACGACCTCGCCGCGCAGATCATCGGCGCCGCCCTCGCCGAGGTCCCGCAGCTCGACCCCCACCGGATCGACGACCTGATGCTGGGCTGCGGCCTGCCCGGCGGCGAGTCGGGCCACAACCTGGCCCGGATCGTCGCCGTCCACCTGGGCCTGGACCGCCTCCCCGGCACCACCGTCAACCGCTACTGCGCCTCCTCGCTGCAGACCACCCGGATGGCGCTGCACGCGATCAGGGCCGGCGAGGGCGACGTCTTCGTCTCGGCCGGTGTCGAGACCGTCTCTCGCTCGGTCAACGGCACCTCGGACGGCCTCCCCGGCACCCACAACCCGCTGTTCGCCGAGGCCGAGGCCCGCACGGCCACCTGCGCCGAGGTGGGGAGCGACCACTGGTACGACCCGCGCGAGGACGGTCTGCTGCCGGACGCGTACATCGCGATGGGGCAGACCGCGGAGAACCTGGCCGCGCTCAAGGGCATCACCCGGGCCGAGCAGGACGAGTTCGGCGTGCGTTCGCGACGGCCGGTAACTGCTGCCCGCTCAACGACGGCGCCGCCGCCCTGGTCGTCATGTCCGACACCAAGGCCCGCGAACTC